>JAGWAD010000029.1 GCA_018302105.1 Candidatus Woesearchaeota archaeon | reverse complement strand
GTGTTTCCCGGCTGGTGCATTAATCTTCTAATAAATATCTAAAAGCTCTATTTCCATCACTAATATAAAACCCTATTTTACCTTTTTCATTTCTTAAAGAATTTGCAATTGAAATATCGTACTTATCATCAATTCCCAACTTTTTTAATCTTATATAATTAACACTTATAGTGTTGTTAAACGCAGTCAGAACTTTATATTCTAATATACCCTCTTTGAGGCATAACAAACCATCTCTTTTAGGTATCTGGACAATTTGATTTACAGAATTAGAACCGGAAAAATTTATCTGTTCAGGCAAAGTTGAAAATTTACTTAATTTAACATTCCCTCTATTTAAAGGTGAAATTAATACTTCATTTGAAAATAAATAATAAGTTAATCCAATTGCTAAATCTGGAGAATAACCTATAAGACTTGCAATACCTGGAAAAACATCTTCTCTTGTACTTTTAATATCTTTTTTTATACTTGTATTATCATAAAGAGTAACAAAGCCCCTGATAGCATATTGATAAGAGATAGGTGTTGGGTCTATTCCTTCTTGTAGATTCTTTTCTCTATAAATTACAATATTGGATCCAATTTTGCAATATAAATTAGAAGGTTTATTTGTAATATCTGAACTAATCTTATCTACATTTAATCCAATTTTATAAACTTTTGATTTTGATAAATTTGCATTTAGTTTACCAGAATTATAAGCAGCTTCAAAAGAAAATAATTCAATATTACTTCCATCTTCATTATTATTTTTTGTTAATGCTGCAATACTACAGGCAATTAAATTTCCCCCATTACCATTGCTAATATTTTTATACTCTTCAAAATTTATTGTTGTAATATCTATAATCCTATTATCTGTTTTGGATTCTGCTGCAAGTTTTCCATCTGCACTGTAGATCTGAAGTGATTTTCCCCCAGTTACAAGCAATATATCATCTAAATCATAATGTGTTCTGCCAATAATTCCTGTAGCAGTTGTCAGATTTAATAATTTCGAAGTATGGTTTGTATCAACTTGAAAATTATCAGTTCGGAATTTTAATTCTGACATAAATTATGAAAATTTAACAAATATATAAAGATTATTATAGTAACAACTTAAAAGTTACTACTATTCTCTTCTAAGTGCTTCTACAGGTTTTAGTTTTGAAGCCCTATAAGCAGGTATCACACCAGAAATCATTCCCAAAACCATTGAAAATATTAAAGTGAAAATAATTAAATTAAAAGAAATAGAAGTTGTTATAGGTTCTCCTCCCTGTACAAAACTTACTCCTAATTTTGGAATAGATACTGCAATCCCAATTCCAATTAAAACACCTATTATTCCACCAACTAAACCTACAAATCCAGAATTAAATAAAAATACAATCAAAATGTCTTTATTTTTTGCACCAAGAGCTTTCATAATTCCAATTTCTCTTGTTCTTTCCAATACTGCTGTAAACATTGTATTTGCTATTCCAACAGCACCAACAATTAATGAAACTGCAGCAATCACTCCTAAAAACAAAGTAAATCCGGTTAATATTGCACTGACTCTTTCTTGGATTGTTTTCATTGATAAAACAGTAAAATCTTTTGTTTCTTCAGTTACATGTCTTACAACCATTAATTTTTGTTCAATTTTTTTCTCAACTTCATCTATTTTATTTTGATCTTTAACTTTTACAACTATTGAATCAAATTCACCTTCTTCTTTTTCTAATATCTCCTTTGCATCACCAGAAGACATGAATATTTTTCTATCATCAAAACCAAATCCTCCACTCTGTTTTAATATCCCAACAACATTAAATGGTTTATCATTAATAATTATTTTTCTGTTTAATTTTACTTCTTCATTGAAAATATCCTTGGCAACAGAACTTCCGATAATTACAACGTTTTTATCTCCAGGATTCAATAATCTTCCGTTTTCAGCAGTAGAAGTAGTCATGTCTCTCCATGTCCTTGTATCTACACCATCAGTATCAAGATTTGCAGTTTCTCCTAAAAAATAAACTTCACTTTTACCATTAATAACAGGATTAACTAATAAAATATCAGTTATAGACTTCAGAACTTGGATTTCTTTATTTGTAAATAAATTTGTGCTTATGCTATTAACTTCTCCAGGTCTGTCTCTGCAATGTGGTCCAGGACATTCATTAGCCCTGTCAAAACCAGGAGTTATAGTTATAGTATCAGAACCTAAACTTCCTAGTTGTTTTTGTACATCCTTTTCAAAGCCACTGCCTATAGAAACTATTGCAATTATAGCAGCAACACCTATTACAATTCCTAAAATAGTAAGCCAGCTTCTTAACTTGCTATGAATAATAATATTTAATGCTAAGCCAATAGATTTTTGGATTCTCATTCTTTGTTTTTAACCTTCCCCCTATAATAAAAGATAACTGCAACTATTGCAATTACCAATATTAAAGAAAGGTACATAAAAAATTTACTTGGTTCGTTTTTATTCTGTTCTGTTTCATCATAAACTGCAAAAGTCGTTAGATCATTTAATTCTTTTTTAGTTTTTGTAGTTAATGGAACATCCACTTCCTTATTCAAAGTTCTTCTATTGCCGACTATATCTGTGTAATCTATTGCTAAATTTAACTTCAATTTATCTGAATTTCTCTCTTCTTTTGGTACAGCAAGAACATTTAATATTGTATAATCTCCATTATTTAGGTTTCCAATTATATATGAATTAGCACCAATTAAATCAAAATCTTCTTGGTCCTTTAATTTTACAGTTATAGAATTTGCAATATTCTTTCCAGTATTCGAAAGTGCAATAGCAATTCCATCATTACTTATTTCCTGTAAAGCCACATCAAAATCTGTAGTTACATCTTCTACAATTATATCAAAATAATAATCATAATATAAATTCGAATTTACAAATGCCTTAAATCCGACTTCATAATCCCCGGGAAATGCATTCTTATCAACTCTAACCTTATAATTTAAAGTTATTTTTTCACCAGAAGGTATACTTGTAAAATCAGAATCCTCATAACTTGATGGGTCTAATGAAAAAGGGTAATCCAATATTAAATTAAATTTAGGATCTAATGCTTGCCCTCCAACATTATCTACTCTAAAATATAAGTTTACAGTTTCTCCAGGATTTGCTGGAAAAGGTTCCTGTCTTATATCCTTAATTTTAAATACAGGACTCGAACTTCCTCGATTTTCTATCTCACCACTTTTAGTCTGGCTAAAATTAAGTTCTGTGCTTTGTGCAAATGCAACACAAGTTAAGATTATCAGCATTGCAATAAATATATTAATTGTTTTCATGTTTTCTCCCATTATAATACTCTTTTAATACTTTCCCATCACTAAGTTCAATAATTCTGTCAGCATGTTTAGCAATACTGTGGTCATGTGTAACTATTACTAAACTTTTGCCTTTTTTTCTATTTAATTCTTTTAATAGATTTAACACTTGTTCTCCTGTTTTTGAATCTAATGCACCAGTAGGCTCATCAGCTAAAATAATTTCAGGATCATTGATTAAGGCTCTTGCAATTGCAACCCTCTGCATTTGTCCTCCACTTAATTGGCTTGGTTTATGGTGTAATCTATCTTTCATATCTACAAATTCCAATAATTGTTTTGCACTTTCACTTACTTTATTGTTTTCCATGTTTTGGAATTCTCCAGGCAAAGTAACATTTTCTAATGCATTTAAAGTATTGATTAAATTAAATTGTTGGAATATAAAACCTATTTTCTTTCCCCTTATTTGTGCTAATTTAGATTCATTTAATTTTGCAATATCTCTGGAATCTAAAAATATATTTCCTTTTGATGGAATATCTAAACATCCTATGAGGTTCATTATTGTTGATTTGCCAGATCCGGATTTTCCAATTATTGCTAAAAATTCGCCTTTGTTTATTTTTATGGAAACTCCCTGTAAGGCATTTACTTTAACCTTGCCCATATTATAAGTTTTCCATACATCCTTTAATTCTATTACTGTCTTTTTCATTATCTATAAATAAAACAAATAAATTAATTAACTTATCTTAAAATATTTAGATTTTCATTTTTTTAATTTCTTCTTCATTTAGGATTTTTATTTTTCCTTCTTTTAGATTATCAAGTCTTATATTGTTTATTCTTATTCTTTCAAGGTCTTTTGTTTCATGACCAATTTTAGCAAGCATTCTTCTTATCTGCCTGTTCCATCCTTCTTCCAATATAATGCCAAATTTATTATCATTTATTTTATAGACTTTACATTTTTTTGTTTTGCCTTCTTCTAGTTCTATGCCGTTTGTTAATAAATCTAATTCAAAATCTGTTATAGGTTTCTCAGTTTCAACAATATACTCCTTTTCATGTTCATATCTCGGATGGGTTAATTTGTTAATTAAATCACCGTCATTGCTTAAAAAAACTAATCCTCTTGAATCTTCATCTAATCTTCCGGCATATGCTAAATGCGGAAAACCTTTTAGAAATTCTTTAATTGTTTTTTTTCCTTCATGCTCAAAAGAAGTCACATACCCTTTAGGTTTATTTAAAATCAGGTAAATTTTTTTATTTTGATTCTTAATCAATTTTCCTTTGAAATAAATTTTATCTTTTTGAGGATCTATTTTTGTTCCAAGTTCAGTTATTGTTTTTTCATTTACTGAAACCTCTCCATTTTTTATATATTCTTCAGCTTTTCTTCTTGAACATATTCCGTTTTCAGATAAATATTTTTGTAATCTCATTAAAGCCATTTTATTTTAGATAATTTGCTATTTTTTAAGTCTGTTTATATCCAGGTTAAATGGATTATATCCCATAAATGCTACATATTCAAAATATCTAAGGCTTGTTCTTTTATTTGGGATTCTGTTAATTATAGTTTTATTCTCGCAATTATATACAATTTTAGTAGTACATCCAGCCAATTTTCCTAATTCAAATTGAGTTAATTGCATTTTTTTCCTTAATTCTCTTGCCAAACTTCCATAAAAGACAGGTCCGTCATATTTTGAAATTAAAACTTCTAAATCACTTACAAGATGTTCCATTCTTTCTTCATTTAACACTGTATATATCCTTTCTATTTTAGAATAACATTCTGATAATTTTTTTGTCATAAGAAAGATAATTTAGTAAAATTTATAACCTTAACATTTTAAATTTACTCCTATGGAAAATGAAATTATTTTGTGTTTTGGTGCACACGCCGATGATTTAGAAATTGGAATGGGGGGAACTATAGCAAAATTTGCATCAGAAGGAAAGAGAATTATAAGTGTGATAATGACTAGTGGAGAAAGCAGTTCTCCCTGGTTAAAAGAAGATGTAATAAAAGAAGAAAGAATAAGAGAAGCAATTAATATAGATCAGTTTTTAGGCTGCGAAAAAACAATATTTATAGGAATAAGAGATAAAGATATACTTGGAGGAATTAAGCATAAAGGTTTGAAATCTTTTGTTAATAATAAAAAAACTATAGAAAAAATAGCTTCAATTATAAAAAAATACAAGCCAAATATAATTTTTACACACAGCAATAAAGATCCTCATGAAGACCATAAGTCAACAAATGAAATTGTCTTTAAATCTTTAAATCTATTAAATGATAAAAAAACAAGTGTTTATTCATTTGAAGTATGGAATGTAGTAAATGAACCTCATCCAAGAATGTATGTTGATATATCAAAAACATTTAGAAAGAAAATACAGGCAATGAAGATGTTCAAAAGTCAAAAAATATCAGTTTATTCTTTATTTATTCAGGTAGTCCTAAGAGCAATTTTTTCAGGTTTCCACACCAAATCCAGATTTGCTGAAAGATTCTATAAAATAAGATGAAACTTAAAGTTATCGGATTCTCTTCAAACAACGGCTGATGATGTAAAAAATATTTTTTTAACAAAAATATATCGAAGAGCCAGACCATGAAAATAACATCGTAAAAATCTATCAACTGAAGATTAAAGAGAATCAAGTTATCGAAATATTTATAATCCTCAATAAATCTAAAATTAACATGAGATATAAACACTATTGCAGTTTAAATATTTAATCCAATTCTTTTAATATTTTTTCTAATCTTTCTAATTGTTTTCTTTTTAAAACTTCAATTTCTCTTTCACAAGATTGAGCAATAAGTTGATAATCATAAACAGAACGGCGTCTTTCATAGTCAATTGTGTTAACTATATAATTGCCATTAATTTTACGGTTTAAATCTCTTGGAATTCTAAGGATTGGGTTTTCTATAAGTTCATAGCATATTGCAGCAACTCCTGCCAGATTCTTTATATTAGTATAATAAGGATTCAATAAATTAGGATTGCATGTTCTTGATACAATATTCAATTTGATTTGTCCATTAACACCTTTTACAATTTCGTTAAAAACAGTAAAATCTGTTATAGATAAATTATAAATGTTTACAATTTCACTGGCTCTTCTATTTTGAAATCCAAATTTTAACATCTTTAATCAATATAAAATAAATTAGAAAGATATAAAAAGTTATTGAAGAATATTTTAATAATTACTTTATACTTTTACAGATATTTTCTAATTTTTCATTTAACGTTTCTATTATAGCATACGAACCTTGATCTCCACAATTCAATTCATACAGATTAACAATACAATTAGCATAATCAAAGGCTTTTACAGCTTCAATATACTCAATATCTCCAAATTCTGGTGTTTTTCTATTAATAATTAAAATTTGTTCAATACTATAATTATTTTTTCTAGGGGAAGTTAAGTTAAGTTTTTTTAAATAAAATTCGTCCCAGGGATTTTTCTCAGTAATTTTATATAAATCATCAAAATTATTCGACCATCCCCTATATTCACGATTAACAAAACCCTGAAGTTTTTCATAGTCATTTACTTCATCTGAATCTTCATCAATAATGCCATAATCTTCCCAATTTAAAACTCTAAATACTAATTTTTGCATAAAAAAAGATTTTAAAATAAATTTATAAAGAAATATCAAATCCAAAATATATGTTCAAGATAAATTATGAAGATAAAGAAGCAAGAGCAGGTAAATTATATACTAAACATGGCATAGTAGAAACCCCATTTTTTATGCCAATAGCAACCAAAGGAACAGCAAAACAAGTTTCTCCAGATGAATTAAAATTAATAGGAAGTCAGGCAATAATAGCAAATGCATTTGTTTTACATTTGAAACCCGGATTAGAAGTATTAAACAATTTTAAAGGAATTCATAAATTTATGAAATGGGATAAAACTATATTTACAGATTCTGGTGGTTTTCAGATTTTAAGTAAAAGTTTTTTGCATAAAGCAGATGAAAAAGGAGTTTATTTCAAAAATCCATTTGATGGAAGCAAGAAATTTTTTACACCAGAAGATATTATTGATATTGAAGAACAAATTGGTTCAGATGTTGCAATGGCTTTAGATTTTGTTCCACATTACGGAAATTCAAAAGATTATATTGCTGAATGCACAAGAATTACTCATTTATGGGCAGAAAGATGTCTCAAATCGCACGACGCTAAGCGTCAATTGTTGTTTGGCATTTGTCAAGGAGGAATTTTTAAAGATTTAAGAGAAAAATCTGCAAAATTTATTAATAATCTGGATTTTGATGGAATTGCTTTAGGGGGTTTAGGAATTGGAGAAGGAAGAGAAAATATGTTTAACACAGCACAAATTGCACTTCATCATATCGATAATGCGAAGCCTCGGTATCTGATGGGTGTAGGTTCTCCTGAAGATTTAATTGATTGTGTTGGTTTGGGTATAGATTGTTTTGATTCAAGATTTCCAACAATGAATGCAAGACATGGTGGGATATTTACATCACAAGGAAAAATAAATATTGAAAAAGTGCAATATAAAAATGATGAAAATCCATTGGATGAAAATTGCAAATGTCCAGTATGTAAAAAATTCAGCAAAGCTTTTATCCATCATTTATACAGGACACATGAACCAATAAGGGACAGATATGGAAATATACATAATCTGTATTTTATACAAAATTTAATGAAAGATATTAGAAAATCAATTAAAAATAATGAATTTAATCAATTTAAAAAAGATTTCTTTAAAAATTATAAATTAAATAAAAATAAAAATACTAAATTTACTTATTCTTAATCTTCTCTTAAAATATCCAAAATACCTTATTAATCTAGAAGGTTCTTACAAAAATTAAAAAAATATTTTTATAATAAATATTTGGAAATGTTTATTAGGTGATTAATTAGTAATTATATTATGACAATAGTATTAATCTTTGGTGATAGTGTTGTACAAGGCTTTTGGGATTATGAAGGTGGCTGGGCAGACAGATTAAAACAATTCTTGATGTCAAAATCATTAGAAAATGAAAAATACTTTTTTTCTGTATTTAATCTTGGGATATCTGGAGATACGTCAAAAGATATATTAGAAAGAATTGAATTTGAAACAAGACAAAGAATTAAATTATTAGAAAAAGATGAAGATATAATCTTCTTAATATCAATAGGTTCAAATGATTCAATTTATAATTTAAAAACCAAAAAACATTATATAGATTTAAAAGAATTTGAAAATAATTTAACTAAAATATTCATAATTGCTAAAAAATACTCAGATAAAATAATCTTTGTAGGAGATAATCCGGTAGATGAAGATTTGACAAACCCAATTCCATGGTTAAAAGATTGTTCTTATAATAATAATTTTATTCAAAAATACAGTAAAGTCTCTGAAGAACTTTGTAAAAAAGATAAATTATATTTTATAGAAATTTATAACAAATTTTCTAAAATGAAATATAAAGAACTATTATCTGATGGAGTGCATTCAAATTCAGAAGGACATAAAATGATATTTGAAATTGTAAAAGATTTCCTGGTAAAAAATAAATTAATCTAAATTTCTGTTAAATTGTATATATTAAAAATGATTTTTCATTTACAATAAACTTTAAATATACAAAATATTAATTATAATTTATGAATTGGCAATATAATAATTCTTCTGGGCTTTATCAATTAAATATAAACTCTACAGAAATACCTGTAAAATTTAAAACACATCTTTCTATTGACGTAAAAACTCCATTTTCTTCATGGTCAAAGGAGGGAACTTTAATACCTTATGGTTCATCTGAAAAAGCAGCAGTTCCTAGAATTATAAAAGGAATAGAATTAAGTGCACTTTTTATAGAAGATGAATGGCAAGTTTCTCAGAATGTTTTTTATGATGCAATAGAAAATAGATTATATTATATTCAAACAAGGTGGATAAATTTACCAGATAATATTCATAAAGAAGCACACCCTTATCCTTCCGGAAGTCATATTTTTTATCATAAAGATAAATTAGTCCAAGCGGAATTGCCAAGAAAATCAAAAGTAATTATGCAAAGATTATTGGATAGAATGAAATTAGAATATAATTAATTTTTCTGTGTCTTATGCCAGCCAATATGTTTAGACATTAAAGAGCTCAAGTAAAATGAATATCCAAGATTAGCAATTAATAATCCTATAGCCAATTCCTCAAATCCCAAACTGCCACCAAATACTTTCCTTAAAATTTCATAAGCTAAGTAAATGATAAATAATACTAAAAGCCAGTAAAATATTTTTATCCACATTTTCATTTTAAAACCCTCATTAAGAACCAGATTATTAAAACAATAATCAATATTATAATTGCAATTCTTAAAGGCTCTATTTTCATAAGAGTTATTTAGAAATAAGAATTAATAAACGTTTCTTATAATATTTTCATAATTTTTGAAAAATTTCTTTAAATTATAGTCAACTAACAAAATTTTAGATTTTTTGAATGTTTATTTTTGACTAACAGTAAACCATTTAAACTAAGAATTGTGCGGTTTACTATATAGAGATATTACCATTTTAATCTAAACTCACAACAATATAAATTCTTTTAATACTAGAAACCATAATAAATGTTATGGAATATACAGAAGTTTTGGTTAATGATTTGGATAATGAAATAATCCCGGAAATTATGAAATATGGGGCTCCAACTTTAGAAGACTACAATGATGTAACTTCAATAGCTACAAGACTGGCAAAGGAATTAAATGCAGATATTGATGCTGTAATCCTTGGAGCAAAGTTTATGCATTCCAAATTGGGAGAAGCGATTTCTCAAAAAAAATGGGGAGAACATACAAATATGGCTTTGGGTTTCGCACTATCGTTTTTCCAAAATTATCCAATAAATGAATCAATAAAGAATAAAGTTTTAACATGTATAAAAGAACATAGGGAAAAAACATTTACTTGCAGAGAAGCTGAAATATGTGCAAATGCAAATTGTTATAGATATTTAATACCAAAAAAGATCTTAAAAATGTTTTATAATCTAAAATCACAAGGCTATAATTTTGAAGAAATATTGTTTATTGCACAAGAGAAAATAGAACAAAAGTGGAATTCTTTGACATTAGATATATGTAAAAAAGAGCTAGAATCAAATTATTATAAAATAAAAGAATTTTTGGAATTATGTAAAAGAGAAAATAATTTAGAATAAAAATAACGCCCCCGATGGGATTTGAATTCGTTGATTAAACTACGCGTAGTCTAATCTCCCACGACCAACAGGTTAGGAACCTGCTACGCTATTTGCACAAAACAATCTATTGGTAAGCCCTTCCTAGAATTGTTCTTCCAGGCTGCGCTACGGGGGCATAAGATTAAAAAAAGCATTCAATATAAAAAGTTAATCCTTACATTAAATTGCCATAAAATATTATATCTTTCTCTTCTTCTATTGTTTCAAATATAAAATTCTCTTTTATTAAATCTGTAATTTGTTCTAAATAAGAAGATTTTTTCATTACAGTTATTACAATCTTGGCATTTTTCTTTGAAACTCTTTTAATCTCTAAAATTGCTTTTCTGAAATCTATAAAATTATGAAATGAAGTTACTGCAATTATTATATCAAACGTATTTTCTTTAAAAGGCAAATTTTCAGCATATCCGCAGACTTTCAAATCTTTAGAAAATTTAAGCATTTTAAAACTTGGATCTAATCCAAAACAATTGCATTTAAAATAATTTGTAGATATTCCTGTGCCAGATCCAATATCTAATAAATAATCCTCTTTTCTAACATTTAATATTTTCTCAATTGCTTTTAGTTTTTTTAATTGTTCTTCTTTATACAATCTATTATAACTTGAAGCAATTTTATCATAATCCATATCAAATTAGAACAATTAAAAGATTTTTAAGAATTTCTAATAATCCAGAAGGTTTTTCTTTTTTTCAACTTCAACTATTTGATCATTAACTTTAACTTGGTCTTTTCCACAATTAGCACATAAACCATTAAACTGGAAATCTTCAGATCTTGAAAAATCATATTTACAATAATCACATTTATAATAAATTTTTTTTGGAACTTCTGCAGATTGGATTGTATTATAACTCTCAGGTTCTATACCTAATGCTAATTTATTATAGCAGGGAAAACATATTAAATTTACACCTTCTTTATCATATGTTGTTTTGCCAACAGGTACTCTTAAAGTGCATTTTTTACAGGAAACCAATACCTCTTGATTTTGATTCATTTTCAACCTCTTAAAATTGATATTAATATTAGTATTTAAATCTTATTCAAAATTAAGGCCTAATCTCTAAAACTGCACTTTTTGCTTATTCTGGATAAAAGTTCCCTGCCATATAACATAGGAACCAATCCGCCTTGCTTATTTTCAATAAATTTAACATTCCTATATTGCAATGGTTGTAAATTGTTATCAATAATTAATGCTATTCTCATTGTTTGATCTTCATTATAAACCAGTTTATCTTCTGATTTGTCAGGGTTTATTCCATAATCCTTTAAATGTTCAATAAATCTATTAATCTTTTCTTCAGGTATCTTTCTTCCATTGCATTCTAAACCCTTTACAAATTCCACAGCAGAATATAGTCTTGGAATTTCTTTTGATTTTTCATAAGCTGAAATCTCTGCATCTATGAATTGGGTTTCTAAATTTTCTCCAGAAATAAATTGATTGGCATTATCAAGAGAGTCAATGATTTTTGATATCTTGGATCTTTTCCTCCTGCTTTGTGTAAATACAACTGCTTTTTCTAAACCGCTTTTTGGTATATATAACTCACCGTTTGTATTATTATTCTGAAAAACTAAACCCCCCTTAACAATATTGCTGTTAAGCAGTTCAAAAATTAGATTCCTGTCATGCGATGAAGTTAAGATATTAATACATACATAATTTTCTTTTAAATTTATTTCAGTCATAAAAAAAGAAATTTAAAAAAACATTTAAGCTTATCTGGTGAAATTCTTTACAACTTCTTCAGCATATTGACATGCTTTGCATATTTCTTGTGAACAAGGTTCATCACAGATTTTGCAGCTTTTAATTTCTTGCTCATCTTTATATTTTTCTTTTAAAACAGGCAATATTTCTAAAAAAGAAGTGATGATAGAATGTTTTGTTCCAGGATATTTTGCTTCAAAATTATTAAGCATATCTCTTATTTGTGCTCTATAAGAATCTGCATCATGGGGACATTCAGTAAATTTATCCATAAAGCCTTTTAAAAATGCATATGAAGTGATTTCTTTTTCAGTTAAGAAATACAAGGGTTTAATCCTTCGTATGAATCGCTTGTCTGCTATTATTCCGGTAATTGGTCCCAATCTTGCAGATAGTTTAATATTCTTTCTAAAATAATTCATAATAATGCTCTGGCTTTCATCATCCAAGTTATGTCCAGTAGCTAATTTATTTCCATTTAATTCTTTTGATTTCTTATTTAATAAATATCTTCTAAAAACCCCGCAAATAGAGCACGGAACCCCATTATAAGATTTTAATATTTCATCTAATGGTTTTCCAAATTCTTTTTCATAAGAAAATATATTTAATTCTACTTTATGTTCTTTGCAGAAATTAGTTAAAAAATCTAAACTTTTATCTCTGTAACCTTTTATCCCTTCATCTATTGCTAAAGCAGTAATTTTAACATCTTTTCTTTTTTCAGTTAATTTTTTTAATAAATACAATAAAACTGTAGAATCTTTTCCACCAGAACACGCTACTACTATATGGTCTTTCTTGTCGATTAAATCATATTCTCCAATAGTTTTATTTACTTTCTTTTCAAAATATTTTATAAAACAGTTTTTACATAAATTTACATTGCTATTAGGCAATTGTATTACTGGATTTTCTACACATTTTTTGCATGCCATTTAATAAGAATAATAAGAAAAGATTATAAATTATTCTCTGGGAATATAACCACATATCTTTGGAACTTTATAATTTTTAGGATCATAATTTTGTATTTGTTCATAATACTCAAGAACAATATTATTTTCTTGTAAAAGAATCATAAATTCTGTACAATCAGCCAAATCCAATATCCTTTCAAGATCTTCGCCCATATCATTAAGAAAAATATAAATATTTATAAATCTATCCACCAGATATAACAGAAATCAATTTTACCTCATCATTATCATTTATTTTTGTATTTTCAGTTATTAATTCATTATTTCTGGTAACAATAACAGTAGTTGGGTTTATTTTTAATTTCTGAAATATCTCTTGAACATTTATAGCATTTACTTCTTTCCATTCATCTGTTCTTTCTATATAGACTTTCATGTAATTTTTACGTCCAAAAACTTAATAAACCTTGTTTATACTTTAAATTTATGAAAAAAGCAGTTGTAGCAATATCTCTTATTTTAATGTTAATTTTTTTAATATCTTGCCAGAATAAATCAGTATATAATGGCAAACTAGATGGTGTTTTCAAATTAAATGGTGAATTTAAATGTAAAGGCCATGATGAAGCAGGAAATTCAGTTGAAATGACTATAAAAGGTACAAAATTCAGGGCAGAAGCAAAATTATTAGATGGCAGAATAATAAATTCTGTAGGCGACACAACAAATTGTATGTATGGTTGGTATAAAAACCAGAATGCAGGTGAAAAAGTCTGTATTACAAAAGAAGAATTAGATAAGGGCGTTAGCATTTTAGAAAAAAGCAAAGATGCAGGTATTTTAGTTGAATGTGAAAAATTTAAAGTTGAAGATAATTTTGAAGTTCCAGAAGGAATAAATTTTGTTCAAGCTGCTTAATTATAACATTAATAAAAAATTTTTTAATTGGTTATTACTTATAGGTAAATAAAATAGTAAGGTTTATAAATTTTCTTTATACAATAAAAATATGGATAGTGTGCCTATTAAATTAGTTTATGGAAGATTAAAAACAGAACCTGTTGAATACTTATATGGAGTTCCTAGAATTATGAAAAAATTTCTTAAAGATGAAATAAATAAAGCAGCAATTTTTACTTCAGGCAAAGCTGTTGATTTAAGACCTTATCTGTCAGTTGGAGCCTCGCTATTTGGATATATTACAGTTGCTGAAAATTATGGTTATAATCAATTAGGAGATTATTTTTTTAATTTAAAAATACCAGATGAAGTAATTAGAATAACAGTAGATAAATTAGAAGTTATAACTGCAGGAATGGATCCAAGAATACACAATTTAAGAGATAAAGTTGTAAGAATAATTAATGTCACAGGTCGCGATAATCGTTGGGGTAATGAAATAGATTTAGGGGAACTTGCTTTAGAACTTAATAGATTTGGAGAAATTACAATGAAAAGAGGAAAAGAACAATTCGGCAATTTACTCAAGGGAATTGGAGATCAAATACAAATTGCATATGAACGTGAAAATGAAGAGAGATCTAAAAATGTATTAGAATTTAATAGAAAATTAAATAGTTAAAATTATATAATCTGGAAATTTTATTCACTATTGAAAATTTGTAGAAAAGAAGCTTTAAAAAATTAGAAATGTTTATTTTTATTCATAGATTTTTAGATTAAAGTTATAATTCTTCTAAATGTTGCATAGTCTTTTACAAAACCAATTATTTCAAATGTTCAAAAATTAATGAAACTTACTATGCTGGATATTTGTATAGCTTTCTTCGAAAAAATATTAAGTACGCATTTTAGTTGCGGTTATATTATAGACAGGACATCTTAATAGAGAATCAGATTCAGAGTAAATATTTCTGGTTCTTAAATGGTCAGACCGTAATGAAGAAAATTTACTAAAATCTCTATGTAGTTTATCTAAATCATTATATGGGAAAAAAATAGAATATGTACCAAATTTTTCCATCCAATTAGCAACCTTTTCCATTGATGAATGATCTAAAGGAGGAATATAATGCCTGCCAAGTGTTCTATAATATTTTGCATATTTATTTCGATCTATTGTGCCTGGAACAATTATTTCATCATCCACAAATTTAGAATTAGGCTTAAGCCATTTATGCACATTATTAATTAATCTTATTTTACTTTCATCTGGAATGTGAGTAAGAAATAAATGCGTGGCTATAAGATCAAAAGAATCAGCCTCAAAAAATTCGCTTAAAATAGCATTGCCTTGTTCGTATTCAATTTCAACATTGTAAAGTTTTGTTCCACAATAAACATTTGCTTCAGAAAGTGGCTGTTTATTTATATCAAAAGCAATTATTTTAGGATTATCAAGATTAGATAAATGTATTAATGCAGCAAGATTTTCCAAAGAATAAACTGTAGAAAAACCAAGTAATAAAATCTTGGGATTTTTTCTATTTTTTAAAGTTGAAACAGCAGAGCTATAATAATTTTTAGATTCCCTTGTGTTAGCCAAAGTGCTGTTCCCAGTCATTAATGAATAATAAAGATTTGCAAGATC
Organism: Candidatus Woesearchaeota archaeon; assembly: GCA_018302105.1. Lineage (GTDB taxonomy): Archaea > Nanobdellota > Nanobdellia > SCGC-AAA011-G17 > GW2011-AR18 > JAGWAD01. Next base: position 38,136 of record JAGWAD010000029.1, on the reverse strand, counting down.
ATGATAACTTGGATTGCCGGAGAAATTAATTTTTTTTAAAGAAACATATTGACGTATTGCTGCCAATAAACTTATTGCATTAGATGCATAACAATTTCTAGACTTATAAAATTTGTGATTAATCATAGCTAATCTTTGTTCATCTTCATTTGAGAATACTATTTCATCTAGATATAATCTAGGAAGGTCTCTTTCAATTCCTTCTAAAAATTTTTCAACATTTTCTTCCATAAGTATAAAATTAACAATAGACTTATAAAATTTGTGATAATAAATCAAATATGAAATTGTATAGAAGAAACATATTGGAAAGTACGTTCTTTTCTGAAGAATGGAAAAAATTAAGAAATAATAAAGTAATAACTCCAGAATGTTATGATTATAACCCAATTATAATTGAAGATAATTCTATATTAAAAGAAGAAATTGATCCTGTAATAGGTAATATAAAAACAGAGAGATATAATTATTCAAGATTTGGAAGTCCATTAGAAAAAAAATTAGCAGAAATGATATTGCAGCTTGAAGTAGGTTATGTAGAAGATTATAAAGAAAATTTTAATGTCTTATTTTTTCCATCAGGCATGGCAGCAATAAGCAATATTATAAATATTATAAAATTAATTACCCCAAATGAATTAAGTAAAACTAACAAGTTCATAGTAGATAAAAACATATATTCTGCAACAAAATATTTTTTCAAAGAAATGGTGCCAAATATGGGGTTTGGAAATACACTTTTTGTTGATATGAAAGATGAAACTACCTTCTCAGAGATATTAGCTATTAACAACAACAAAATAGTTGCAGTATTCTATGAGCCTGTCAGCAACCCATCTCTTAAATATATAGATACAAGAAAGATTAGGGAAATATTAAGTTATTATAGTATTCCAATAATAGTAGATAACACATTACTTACTTCAGATTTACAGCAACAATTCAGGTTAGGTGCGGATCTGATTATCAATAGCATGACAAAATATTGGTCTGGCAAATCAGATTTAACAGCCGGTGCAGTCATAGGACCTAAAATTTTTATCAATGGCTGTAGAAATATGCAGGGAATAATAGGGAACACTCTAGATCTTGCAGCAATGTCAAAATTATGCGAACGTTTGCCAGGATTGCACAATAGAATGAGACAACATTCATCAAATGCTGCTGAATTAGCTGGGTATTTGAGAAGTTGTGATTATGTAAAAAAAGTAATTTATCCTTCTATTGATTTTACAAGATATAATTCAGCAGGAGGATTAGTAAGTTTTATAATGGATAGAAAAAAACAGGAGAAATTAATTGAAGCATGTATAAAAAATTATCATAAACCTCTTGCAGTTCAGGTTGGATTTGGGAGCCAAAATTATAGGATAGTTCCAAATATATATGGATCATCAGATCTTGAGGAAGGTTTCACACGTTTAGCAACAGGTTTGACTCCAGATGTAAAGGAAGTAATAAAGTTCATTGATCTTAATATTAAATAAATATTCATTATAAAATAATTTTCTTCTCTTCATCTTCAATTTCTTTTAAGTCACATGTTGTAGCAGGATGTTTAGGTCCAAGAACATCACAGGCTTCAGGACCAATAGAAATTTCATATGTCCCAATTTCCCTTGCAATTTTTAATATCTCAGTTTTATCATACGCCAATAAAGGCCTTAATATCTGAATGTTAACTGCTTTTGTGATTGCATATAAATTAGTTAAAGTTTGGCTTGAAACCTGGCTTAAATTTTCTCCAGTAATTAAAAAGTTACAACCTGAATTTCTAGCTTCTTTTTCAGCAATTCTCATCATTAATCTTTTAGTCAATATGAAATAATATTTATGCTTACAGAATTTAGCTATTTTTTCACATTCTTTGCTGATATTTATCACAATTGGCTCTTTAAATCCAAGTATTTTTGCAGCACCTTTAGTTTTAATTTCTGGTCCATTATCTGTAAAAGGTTCATAAGAAAAGTGGATTGGAATTATTTCTACTCCTTGTTTTTTAATTAAATAACCAGAAACAGGGCTGTCAAATCCGCCTGAAATTAATAACATTCCTTTCATAGTTCATATATCTCCTTTGCAATTTTTTCAGCAGTTTCTTGTGAATCTGTCTTTATTAATAACTTTCCATTTTTATAACAAGTAACTTTAATATTTTCATATTTAATAATTATTAATATTGGTAAATCTGCAATAACTTCAGATTTATTTCTTAATTTATTAAAATCTAAATTCATAATCTTTTTAGGTATTGCTTCATAAGCACCTTTAGTTCTGCATTTTCTTACTATCATCCCAGATAACCATCCAGTATTGCTTTTGCTTTATTTTCATTCTCCGCTTTTACCAATGCCCTTCCGCTTTTAAATATTATTGCATTTTCTAAAATTAAACATTCATTTTCAGGTTTAACATCACGTAAAGAACTTAGTTTTGCAAATACTAAATTCATATCTTTTTTAATTTCTATTTGATAATTACATGATCCGCATATTTTAATTAATTTTTTCTTTTTTCCTTCAAGATATTCATAAACCTTATTACAAGTCTTGCAATATTTATTTTTATTTACTTTAATCCTATTTATTTTATTTTTCCATAAATCATAGTGAATTAATTCCCTGCAATAATCTTGTTTTGTTAATATCTTTATTGCCTCTGTTGCCTGTATTGAAGCTATAGCACTTGCAGCACTTCCAATTACTCCGGAACTATCACATGTATCCAATGGTTCATTTGGTTCTTTTATTATGCAATTAAAACAAGGTGTTTTTTCAGTAACATTCATAACCATTCCTTTTGATCCAATAACAGAAGCATAAATCCATGGAATATTATTTTTCCTGGAATATTCATTTATTAAAAATCTAGTATAAATATTATCTGTGCAATCCAGAATTAAACCACTTTTTAATATTTCAACATTTTCATAATCCAAATCTGTTAAATATGTTTCAATTTTAACTTTAGAATTTATTTTATTTATTTTTTCTTTTGCAGCATAAACTTTTGGTTTGTCTATATCCTCTTCAGAAAATAATGTTTGCCTTTGCAGATTGCTTAACTCAACTACATCTCTGTCAATTATTTTTATTTTTCCAACTCCCGCCCTTGCTAATAAATTTAAAGTATTTGTTCCTAAAGCTCCTATACCTAATATTGTAATTGTCGAACTTGTTATTAACTCCTGTCCAGTTTTTCCGATTTTACTGAATGTTTCTTGTTTATTATATCTCATAGAAATAATATAAGACAAAGCTTTTTAAGATTAGTGGAATTTTATTATTTATTATCTCTCATGTTTTCTCATTACGCAAGAATATTTTCTATCTTCCATATAACTTTTTAGCACTTTTTGTATTCTTATTTCTGTCAAGTTTTGAATTTTGCCATTGCCTTCTTTATTGTCCATATAAGGACACCTCAATAACATGCCATTATAGTCTGCAGTTGCTGATGATCCTGCACCCATTTGGCATTTTCCATAAACATCAGTAGTATGTTTTAAATTAAAATTACTATAAAAGTTTGCAATTCTTTCTAATTTTATTTGTATTTCTTCATTAGGATGTTTTGTAAAATTTGTATTGCACACAAAAAATATTTTATTTCCATTTGCTGCCTCTTTTAATAATCTTAATTTCCTTTCATCTTTCAAATCTGTTTCTGAAACAACATAATTCATTCCTATTCTTGTAGTTCCTTGTTTTGGCTGTCTTTTCGATGTTCTATAATAATTAATAAGATTTCTAAGATTTGCAGCAATCTCTGCTTCATTTTGCAATGGCCTAATTCTATGAAAATATTTTTTTTTATTAAAAAATTCTGCATCAATAAATTTGTTTCCAAATAAACTAATCATAACATTTACTTCATGTTCTGCTAAAAATTCAGACAATGTAATATCTAAGTTATTGCCTGCTGTAAAAATATAAGATTTAATTCCATTTTTATAAGCATAATTTATTTTTTCTAATGTTTCTTGTCTTATGTTAGGATGAAATGGATCTCCTCTTCCATTTATGGTTATAAACTTAGTTTCATAATTTGTTGCAAAATAATCAATTATTTTTTTAATTCTTTGAAGACTTAATGTTCCATCATTTCTAATTGCTTGCGTCACACATCCATCGCATGCCTGTTCTAAATTTCCTGAATCTCCAATAACTTTTTCTGCTCTTTTATTGCATAAGTTGCGTGCTGGTAAATTCAGTATAGCAATAGAATTATCTAATAGTCCTTTATCTGACATATCTTTCAGTTTTTGTGTAATTTCAAGCATAATTTCCATATTAAAATTGTCTCCAAAAGAATATTCTTACATCATAAGATTTTTTCATAGCATATTTAGCACAGGTTAGGTTTTTTTCACTATCAATCAAACGATCTAAAATTAAACTAAATTGATCAGTATGTGAATCTCCACGTTCTCCAAGATGGGCAGATTTATGATCATGAACAAGATGGGGATAAAAAAATTGGGAACTTTCTTTTGTTAAAACATATCTTCTTTCTAATTCAGGAAATAAAAGTTTATATTCCTCTCCAACTAATAATTCTCCAAAGATTCGTAAGGCTGCAGCAAGATAAACATCGTCTTTTACTTCTGTAAGCTGATTAATGCTTCTTATTGTCCCTTGAGTAATTATTGTAGATTCAGAATTTTCAGGAGTAAATCCCATTCTTCTCAAATCATAGTCTAAAAGAATTTCATGGTCTTTGGGAACATATTCCTCTGCTAGAATTTTTTTTGCTACAGCTTTTAATTCCAAATCTTGAATATTTTCAATCCCATTTCTGTAGAATGTTTTAAAATTTTTAGATAAGAATCTTTTTTGCAAAAGAATATTTTCAAATGCATGGCTGGAAAGGTTCATGGCTCTCAAAAGAGAAGGATTATTTCTAAATCTTTGAACTAAGTCAAATTCATATGTTTCTAATTGTTGAATATATGGTTTCATTTTACTACTTTAGAGATAGAATAAATTAATAAAACCTTTTATGGAAAAAGTTGACAAAAACGCTATATTTATATCTTTATATGTTTTTGTAAAATAATGGCAATTAAGCTGGATATTAAAGACAGAAAAATACTTTACCAATTAGATATTAATTCAAGGCAGTCAAATTCAGAAATTGCAAAAAAAGTTGGGCTATCAAAACAAGTTGTAGGTTTTAGAATTAAAAGATTAATTGAAGAAAATATAATATTTTCATTTTATCCAGTTATAGATATATCAAAATTAGGATTTACAAATCATAAGGCTTTTTTAAAATTGCAAAATTTAGACAGAGAAAAAGAAAAGCAGTTTATAGAATTTCTTGTAAAAAACCTAAATGTCCTCTGGATTGCCAGCTGTGATGGAGAATTTGATTTAGCTTTTGGTACATGGGCAAAAGATATTGCTTTCCTTGACAACACTTTATCTGAACTAAATAAAAAATTTGGAGAGTATATTGCGGAAAGGCAGATAGCTACAATAATTAAAGGTGAATATTTTATTAGAGATTATTTAATAAATAATAAAGAATCAAGCCCATACAGGCAGTCATTTTTTGGTTCTGTTCCGTCTCCAGTTAAAATGGATTTAAAAGATTGGAAAATATTGGTAATTCTATCAAGAAATTCAAGAATTAATACAGTAGAAATCTCAAAAGAAGTAGGACTGAGTCCTGATGCAGTTTCAGAAAGAATAAAAAAAATGGAAAATTTAGGTGTAATAAAGCATTACAATATTGTGCCAAATGAACAAAATTATCTTTATTTACATTATAAAATACTTGTAGGATTAAGAAACAGTTCTGAAGAAAGAGAAAAGAAATTAAGGGAATATTGTAGACTAAATCCAAATATTGTATATATAGTTAAAAGTTTAGGACCTTGGGAATTTGAGATAGATATGGAAGTTGAAAATGCAGAAAAATTCAGGGAAATTATGATGGATATAAAAACTAAATTTAGTGATATTTTAAAAGATTATTCAGCATTGCAGATTTACCAAATACACAAATATAATTTTTGTCCAAGTATCCAGAAATAATAACCCTTTTAAACATTATTAAGGTTAAAGCTTCATGGAATTAAAAAATTTAATAAAGAAAATTCTAAGATATAATAAAAATGCAAAAATTGAATTAATAAATACTGCTTATAATTATGCAGATAAAATTTTAAATAAAGAGGAAAGAAAATCAAAAGAACAATCAATAATTCATTGTTTAAAAGTTGCTGATGAAGTTGCAAATCTGAAATTAGATGATAATACAATTATTGCTTCACTTTTGCACACTATAATAAAAAAAGGTGCAGATAAAAAAGAAATTAAATTCATATTTGGAGATGAAGTTATTCATTTATTAGAAAATTTAGATAAAATGAGCCAGATAAAAAAGAATATTGCTGGCAAGATAAACGGATCTGAAAATTTAAGAAAAGTTTTATTAGCAGCTTCAAAGGATATTCGAGTTCTTCTCATAAAATTATGCGATAAATTAGTTAATTTGAGAGATTTAAACTTTTTAACACAGGAAGAAATAAATAGAATAGCAAAAGAATCAATGGAACTTTATGCACCTCTAGCTTACAGGTTAGGAATAGGAAAAATCAAATCAGAACTAGAAGATTTATCATTCAAATATTTAGATCAAAAAAAATATGAAGAAACTGAAGAAAAAGTAAATCAGATAAGAAAACATGGCGAAAAAGCAATATTTAAATTAAAAAATATATTGGAAAAAGAACTTAAAAAAGAACAAATAAGTGCAGATGTTCAGGCTAGAGTAAAACATATCTATAGCATATATAAAAAAATAATTTCAAAATCTTATGATATTAATGATATGAGTGATATTATTGGAATAAGAATAATTGTTGATACAATAGATAATTGTTATAAGACATTAAGAATTGTTCATTTAAATTTTAGGCCAATACCACAAAAATTCAAGGATTATATAGCCATTCCTAAACCAAATGGATATCAGTCACTACACACAGCAGTAGTAGATAATGAAGGAAAAATTTTTGAAGTTCAGATAAGAACTTTAGAAATGCACCAAATAGCAGAAGAGGGAATTGCAGCACATTTCACATACAAAGGTTTGCAAAGAGAGAATGAAAAATTTGATAGGAAAATTGCATGGTTAAAAGAACTTGTTGGAAGTAAAAATAATTCAAACATAGGGCTAGAATTTTTCAGCGACCAAATATTTGTATTTTCTCCAAAAGGCAAATTAGTAGAATTAACTTCAAATGCAACACCTTTGGATTTTGCATATCATATACATACTAGTATTGGAAATAAATGTATTGGAGCAAAAGTTAATGGAAAATTAGTGCCTCTAAAAACAGAATTAGAAAATGGGGACATAATTGAAATTGTTACATCAAAAACACAAAAGCCAAGCAGGGATTGGTTAAAAATTGTAAAAACAACAAGGGCAAGAGATGCAATAAGACACGAACTTAAAGAAAAAGGCCAGATTACAAGTTCAGTATATTCTACATCAGAAGAAAAAGTCACATTAGAAGAAGGATTAATTAGTATTGAAAATATCAAAAATTCAAAAATAAAATTCGCAATGTGTTGCAATCCTTTACCTGGAGATGAAATTGCAGGTATGAAAACAGGAATGAATAAAATTACAATTCATAAGATCATTTGTAATAATGTCCAGAAAAATAATACAATAAAATGCAAATGGCTTAACATTAATGATAAAATTATAGGATTATCTATAAACGCAGAAGATAGGCCTGGTCTGTTTGCTGAAATCCTGAATTCAGTTGCTTCTTTTGGATTGAATGTTGAAAATGCAAAAGGAAAAACTTTGGGAAATAATGCAGCTGAATGCACTTTCAAAATAAAAATAAAAGATCTTGAACAATTAAAAAATATAGTTTTTAGAATAAAGAAAATAAAAAATGTCAAGAATGTTTACTTAACTGAAATATAAAGCGAAGATTTATATATAACAATGTGCACAATATATAACATGAAAATTGTAAAAGACGCTATGATATTAATTAACTTAGCTAAAATAACAATATTAGAATTAAGTTGTAATTATTTTAAAAATGTGATAATTCCAGAAGAAGTATTTAATGAAACAGTTATAGCTGGAAAGAAAAAAGGTAAAGAAGATGCTTTATTGATAGAAAAATTAATCAAAAATGAAAAGATTCAAGTGAAAAAAATAAAAGATAAAAATCTATTAAATATGGCACATGAGTTTAACATACATGGAGGCGAAGCAGAAAGTTTTGTATTATACAAACAAGAAAAAGCAGATTTGTTAATTTCAGATGATTACAATTTAAGAAAAAAAGAGGACTTAATAGGTGTTAAAATTATAGGATCATTGGCAGTACTATTAAAACTAAAGCAGAATAAAATAATAGATAAAATGAAATTTATAAGTTCAATAGATAAAATGAGAGAAATTGGGTGGTTTAGTAATGCAGTGCTTGATAAATTATTGATAGAAGGTGAAAAAAATGACTGAAGCAATAGGGATAAGATTAGATGATGAATTTTTAAAAGACATAGATAAGATTGGAAAAGAAGAATCGCTAGATAGGTCAACTATTTTAAGAAAATTATTAAATATAGGTTATAAAGACTTTCTCAAAAATAAAGCAAAGGAAGATTATGTTTCTGGCAAAATTTCATTGAGTAAAGCTGCAAAAATAGCAGGACTTACGATATGGGAAATGCAAAAATATCTTGTTGAAAAAGGTTATAAATCGGAATATTCAATAAAAGATTTAGAAGACGACTTAAAAAAATTGAATGTACCTTCAAAATAAAAATAAAAGATCTTGAACAATTAAAAAATATAGTTTTTAGAATAAAGAAAATAAAAAATATCAAGAATGTTTATCTGACAGAAATATAGCAAAACAAATAGATTTTTACGATGTTATTTTCATGGTCTGGCTCTTCGATATATTTTTGTTAAAAAAATATTTTCTACATCATCAGCCGTTGTTTGAAGAGAATCTTATCGTAATAACCTTTAAATATTATTAAATTCATTAATTTTATTATAAGGGGTGATATTTAATGGATTTAGTTGATAGAAACGTTCAAGATATTTTATCTGTATTAAAAACAGAATTTGCGATTCTTTCTAAAAAACCTAATAGGGATTTAGATAAGTTACTTTTAATAGTTATAGGAAAAATAAGAAGGGATTTTGAATATTCATATAACGCACGTATTATTCGGAGTGCAAAAATATTAGCTGATTTAAAAAGTAAAGACTTTAACACAGATACTTCTAGAGAAATTAAAGAAGTTAAAAAATTGCTTGAAGATTCAGAAGAATATAAAAAGAAATATCAAACACTTTTAGCAGACTTAAATATGAAAAATAAAGATCCGCAGATAAAAAATATTGGGAGATATAATATTCGCGGATATGATGATAGATAACCCCTATTTTTATTTTTTTATTATGGAAACTGGATTAGAAGAAAGAAGATTAGAATCAGATAATATAAATAAATTATTAAGAACTCTATAAACTTATTGCTTAAATCTTTTATACAAAGGAATAATAGAAATTAAAATCATTATTAGACTAACATACTGTGCTAAATTTAATCCTAAAAAATAAAATCCATAATCTTTTGGTAGATCCTTGAAAAATTCTGTTATAAACCTTAAAGTTCCATCTAAAAATAAAAAACTCCAGAATAATAGTCCTTCTTTATAATTTTTTATTTTTCTTAGATTAAATAATATCAAAAATATAATTAAATAATAAAAAGACTGGTAAAATTGTACAGGATGCCTCAATTCTTCATAATTAGCAAATTTCACTGCCCAGGGAACAGAAGTTATTTTACCAACTAATTCACCATTTATGAAATTCCCAATTCTTACAAATGCAGCAACTAAAGAAATTGGTATAATATATAAATCAGAAATTTTATAAAAATTAATTTTCTTTCTTTTGGCATACAATACCGTAAATACTATTAACGATATCAGCGCCCCATGTGATGCTAATCCTCCTTCCCATATATAAAAGATTTTTATTGGATTTGAAAAATAATATGAAGGATCATAAAATAAGACTTCAAATAACCTTGCACCAATAATTGCAGAAATAACCATATAAATAGACAAATTTTCAGTTTCTTCGTCTTTAAACCCAAATTCTTTTCCAATTTTTTTTATTATAAAATATCCGATTAAGAAGCCAAGTGCAAATAAAATACCATAATATCTAATCTCCAAACTGCCAATTTTCAACAATACAGGATCAATCATGGATAAATTAAGCTTAACAATATTTATAAATCCTTTTAAAAATAAATAATTAATGGTTATAATTTTAAAATCAATATATTCACTAATAAAAAATCCAAAATTATTAATTCCAGATATTATTTCAATAATTATCTCATTTATACTTGGGACTTTTTTCCTTAAGTTTAATAACTTGTTTAGTAAAGATATATATAATTCTGAAATTGTAAAAGAAATTGCTTATTCAATAATAAATAACCCGGATAATTCAATCAAATTCTTTTCAAGTCTTATAATAGCCTTAGTATTAGCATTTTTAGTTAATCTTGGTATAACCTCAATAAGATTTGTTTTGATAAAAAAAACAATGAAGAACAAAAAATTAAATTTATACGAATCTTACAAAGAATCTCATTTATATATTTGGAAGATTTTTTTAATTAGATTATTTTTAGCTTTACTGTATTTAGTTCCTTTAGCTGCCTTAATATTTATCTTAAATTTTCTTAAATTTGAAATTTCATTTATCTTAACAATGGTTTTGTTATTATCATCTTTATTTTTAATTTATCTTAATTCAGTTTTTGTTTTTGTTTATCCAATTTTAGTATTAAAAAATAAAAAAACTGCATTTGCAATTAAAGAATCTTATTTATACTTTAAAAAAAATAAAGCTAAATGCTTCTTTACATTTTTATTTGTAAGTATAATTAGCTACAGTTTAAGTTTAATAATAAACTTTATTGTAATATATTCAGGAATTATAGTATATGATTCATATTCAATACTTGGCTATATTGTAAGCATAGCCTGGCTTATAAAGTCGATATTGAATTCTCCGATTAATGTCTGGCAGGATTTATACATTTTTGGAAAATATTAATTTATGATATAACAAGACCTATCAAAAACCTTAAAAAAGAATGGTTTTACTCTAATTTATGGGAATAGAAGAAAATGTATTAAATTATGAAATTGAACCATTTAAACTTACAGAATTAGAAAGACATTATCTTTATGAATATGAAAATTTGGTAGATTTGCCTTTGGCAGTAAAGATTTTATTTTTTCAACAAAATTATGTTTTTATGGTAAAAGGAGCTTTGGGTAGTGTACATTACAAATATCTTAGAAACTTAGTTAAAGAATGGAAAAATGAATCTCCAAAATATCGGTACTGTGTTATTTAGTATAGCTTAATATGGTTATTTATCATTATTGTTATAACTAAAATAAGGTTGTTACTAACATTTAGAGAAATTTATTATCTATAAAACTTTGAATTAAGCTATATTCACTATACCACTACCAAAATATCTAGATAAAAAAATTTATTAATAGAATTAATGTAGAACATTTTATGAGAACCTTATCTAAACCAATAAAAGAGGCCATAAGAACAGATTTGTCTGTTTTGTTTCAAGAGTTTGTCAGACGATCTGAATTTTATAATGTAAATGATATAGAAGGTTTAAAACAAAAAATTAACAATTATTACTTTTCTCTCTCTCCAAATCCAATTTCTCATAATATTCGTAGTGCAAAATCAAGATTACGTTTTATTCATTCAGAGATTATGGATATTCTTAGACCTCTCTCTTTAACCCACCCCAATAGTACTTGGGATGGTTGGATATTTTATTACACTTTTGATATTAATAAATATCTAACAAGTAATTGTAATATTCGTTTTTATCTTAATCCAACTTTGGAGGGATATAAAGTTCTTTTAGATTTACTTAAATATTATATTTCCCTGCCTTTGAAGTCAAGGGGATTAATTCTTTTGAAAATCGCGGATTTTAGTTGGGAACATTTTTCTTTATCTCATTTTTCTCGCTCGGATCAAGTTGTGATTTATTGTTCTCCTAAAGCTCTTCCTTTTATAGAACCTAAATTAAGGACATATTATAAAAATAATTTCTATGATTCTGTCCCTCTTTTTACAGAAAAAATAAACAGGGGTGTTAGTAAAGCATATTCTACAAAGGAAGAAACAGGAATACACCGTATCATTAAGAATGGTTATGGAAAAGAAATTGAAAAAGATTTAAGTTATGGACAATATATTTCTTATCTCATTGCGGTTGGTATCCAAATCTATGTAGAAAGAAATTTTCCATCTTTGAAAACATTTTCTTTTCATGATTTAAATTCTGAACAACAACGAAGTCTATATCTGTTCGTTCTTCGCTATGCAGAAACATTTTTGAAGGATGATTTACTTATTTAACCTTTTCAATTTTTACTTATAAAATATTTTATCATTCTCTTAATATCTTATTGGTAGTGTAATTATTTAATTGATAACTATTTACGTCAGCTTTAGTTTATTGCATTTTATTATCAAGATAGGCGTTGCCGATGCAGTTTAGTAAAATAACAAAAAAATAATGTCAGTCATTTGTTAACATTACCAAAAGTTTATTAATAGAATTAATGTAGGACATTTTATGGGAATAGAAGAAAATATAGGAAAAAAATATTTTGAGCTAAAACCAATAGAAATGATTGAATTAGCTAAAGAGAATATTCAATTCAATTATTTATTGGATGCAATATTTCCCAGGGCAGCCAGATATTACCAACCACATTTTTTTGAAGAATTAGGGTCTGTGCGTTATGAATACTTAAAAGAGTTATTTGAAAATCTTGCAAACAGAAATTAGTTTTGTATTTTTTATGATAAAGTCCAGGGAATATAAGAGTTTTCTTGTAAATAATTATTAAGTCTTCGTGCAGTTTCTTTTATTGTTTCATTATTTATAGTCTCATCTAATCCACGAAAAATAATTTTTGCTTCTTTTATTGGATTTCTAGCAAAGGGTTCCATATAATAAAAAACATTAATATATCTGTTTTCTCGATCGCTAGTAAATTCATATTTTTTAAGATTAAGGCTATATAAATTAAGTATTTTTGTAAGTTCTGTTTCTAAAGCTAAACGATGTAATCTTGCTTTATCAATTAAGCCCATAATACCTGAATAAGAAAACTATTAATAAACTTATAGCAATTAAGAAATATATTTTGTAATTTAAATCTCAATTTCTTTAAAATCTTCTGCACATTCAGTATTTTTAAAAATTGTTTGTGCTTCTTTCTTTAATTCATCTAACTTTTTATATCTCTGGCTAAAATGTGTAAGCACAAGTCTTTTGGCTTTACTGCGTCTGGCAATATTGGCTGCCTGCTTTGAAGTCAAATGTTTATACTCCTTTGCTTTATCACTTTCATTATCAGAAAATGTACTTTCACAAATCAATAAATCAGCATCTTTTCCAATTTTTAAACATCCAGTGCATTCTTCTGTATCCCATATTATACCTAATCTTTTTCCTTTAACTAATTTAGTTCCTTTAGAAACAGTTATCTTTTTTCCTTCCCAGACAATATCATTTCCTTTTTGTAATTCTCCCAATATTGGGTTTTTTGTCAATCTAAATTTTGAAGTGTATTCTAAATTTATCTTTCTCTTATCTTTCTCTTGTATAACAAAACCATAAGAAGGAACTGAATGATTTAATTTTGTAATTTCTATAGTAAATTTTCCACAGTCTATATTATCTTCATCTTTGAATTCCATTAATTTTACATTTATTCCATTTCCATAATAAGCAGAATGAACCATATTATCAAAAAATTTCTTTAATCCTTCTGGACCATAAACATAAAGTGTTTTGTTATATTGATTTGCATCTAAATTTCTTAACATTCCACCCAATCCAAGTACATGGTCTGCATGAAAATGACTTAAAAAAACCCTTGTCAAATTAGTAGCTTTTATTTCTGCAATCTTCATCTGTCTTTGTGTTCCTTCACCACAGTCAAATAAAATATGTTCAGAATCATGATTAAAGTAAATAGAACTTAAATTCCTTTCCCTTGTAGGCTGCATTGAGCCTGTTCCTAAAAATACTATTTTCATTTTCCTTTGATATACCTAACTTGTTCTTTAGTCAATTTTATATCTTTAGCATTTTCAATTTGTGAATCTATTAATTCTGATTGTAATTCAGACCAAACTAAGTCATCTTTATCTTTAACAAAATTTGCCCATCTTTCAACAGCTTTCATCCGTTGTTTTTTGTTATTTTCGACTTCCTTATTCATCTTTAAACTCTTTCATTACAAGCTTGCTGTAATTCTCAATTTTCTCTTTATTTAGGTTCTTGAATACAATTTCTAAATGCCTTGCATCTTCAAAATCTTTATCTCCCTTGAGTATTATTCTTTTATAAGCTATTTGGTATTCTATCGGTGAAAAGTACAAGCAATTATGATTATAAAAAACTTTGATCCTGTTACTTAAAGTAAGTTTTTGTGAGGATTTAGTAGCTATCTTAATTTCTAGTCTTATTAACGGCAGGTCTTTATTCCACACATTAACAGACAAATTATCTTTCAAGTATTCTTTGTATAATTCTTCACCGTTTGCAATATTAAATTCATAGCCATTAACAACAAATTCATTGTATAAATCTATAAATTTTTCTTCAGAAATATCCTCAATAAATAAGTCTACATCTTCAGTTCCCCTGGCTCTCCCAAAAAATATTGAAACATAGCCGCTGATTATTACATATTTTGTATATCTGCTTAAAATGTTTGTCGTATTTATTACAAAAAGGTCTAAATTAGTTAACTTTTTTTCAATTCTAAGTTCATTATTTATAATTTCAAAATAAACCATAATAATAATTGAAATAATTATATTTAAAAACCTTAGCTAATCATTAATTCTTATGTCAAAACCAAAAATTCCAGAAAAGGAAATTGAAAACGGCAAAGAAGTAGAAGAATTAAATGATAAAGAAAAAAACAATGAAATAATAGAAGAACTTCCTAAAAATAAAGATCCTGTTGAAGCAACATTAAATAGTGAATTTGTTATAGCTGAAAGTAATGATTTAACCAGAGAATTATATGATAAAACAAGATATGGTGAACCATTAGACAATAAAAAGTTTCAGTATTCATTGATTGAAGCATTATATCTAATGGAGAGAGGAAAATTTAAAATATTAGATTCAAAAAAGAAAGAAATAGAATTTGATATTTTTGTAAAAAAAGCAAAAAAAACTGAACCTAATTTTTGGATTAGATATGTTGTTTTCAAAGATTTAAGAAAAAGAGGTTATGTTGTAAAAACAGCTTTAAAATTTGGTGCTGACTTTAGAGTTTATGATCGTGGAATTAAACCTGGAGAGGACCATGCAAAATGGATCGTTTATCCTGTTCATGAAGCTAGTGCAATGACTTGGTTTGAATTTTCAGCAAAAAATAGAGTTGCACATTCAACAAGAAAAAGATTATTGTTAGGAATTGTTGACGCTGAAAATGATGTCACTTTTTACGAAGTAAGGTGGATGCGTCCTTAGAATATTTGAGATATTTTCTTAGAAAGATTTTCATATTTAGATTCTTTTTTCCCCCAACCATAACAATATTTATTTTAGGCTGATCATCAAATTCAGTAAAATCTATTTCTAAAAGTAAATCTTCCTTTTTTCAAAATTAAATCATAAGATTTTATAAAAGGTTTTAATTTATTTTGGTCTAAATTGTCAACATAATCTTGATTTTTATTCTTAAAAAATAATTTAGATAAAGACTTTAATTCTTTCAGATTTTTATTATTTTCTTCTATTACTTCATTGACTATTTCAGTTATCCTGTTGAGTTTATCCATTTCACTAGGGCGATAATTCTTATTTTAATATCTTTCTATAATAACCATTTTACAAAGTATATTTTAAATCTCACATAATTTTTAAATAATATAAAGTAAACTAAATTTCTATGCCAGATCAAAGAGATGAGATTTTAAAATTTATAAAAGAGAATGGTCCTGTTTTGCCAGTGCAGATAGCTAAATTTATCAATATAAATATACTATTTGCTTCTGCAATGCTTTCTGAATTAGTGGAAAGAAAATTATTAAAAATGTCAAATGCAGCAATTGGTGGCAGCCCATTATATTATATCCAGGGTCAGGAATACTTAATGGACGATAGACTATCTAAACATCTTGGAGGAAGGGAAAAAGAAGCTTATTCATTATTAAAAGAGAATAGGATATTATTTGAAAAAAATTTAGAACCATGGCAGAGAATTGCTGTTAAGAACTTAAAAGATTTTGCAAAACCAATTGGAGTAATAATAAATAACATAAATGAGATTTTTTGGAAATATCATTTAATCGATGATAAAGATGCTGAAAATTTAATTAGGAATGTAGTTGAACCAATAGAACAGCCTAAAGAAGAATTATCACAAACAACTTCAAATAACCAGATAATTGAAGAAGAAACAATAGAAGAACCTCCAGTACAAGAATATAACGAAGTTTTTGTTCCAGAAACTAAAATTAATATTTCACAAATTCCAGAAATTAAGGCAGAATCTAAAATAATAGAAAAACAAGAACAATTAATTAAAACTCAGGAAAAGAAAATAATTCCGCCATCAGGAAAATTTTACAACAATCTTAATGGATTTTTTGAAGACAATAAAATAAAAATAGTAAATCAAGAATTAATTAAAAAAGAAAAGGAATTTAATTTTATAGTAGATATTCCTTCAAATTTGGGTGATTTAAGGTATTTTGTAAAAGCTAAGTCAAAACCTTCTTTAAATGAATCAGATATTTCAATGGTTTTAGGAGATGCAAAATTAAAAAATCTTCCAGCAATTTTATTATTCTCAGGAAAGACAAATAAAAAAATAATTTTATTATTAGAAACAAAATTTAAAGGCCAGTTAATTTTTAAAGAAATATAATAAAGGCAGCCCCAATAAAAATATCAAAGAAGCCTGTATAATCTTTAAATTATTAAATTTATTATCATAAGAAATTAAAGTTTTATCTCTGCACTTATAATTAAAATAATTTATTGCTATTGAATAAATAAATATCATTGCTTCATCTACTTCATTATTGGCTATTGACTTGTCTTTTGATTTCAGCCACACATACCAGTCTTTCGCATTTTTTCTTGCTATTCCAAGCTGGTCAAGTTTAAAACCATAATCCTTACATTCAATTTCAGAAATATGCCATGTAGCCTGTAATTCAAAATACTCATGATCATTATATTTTTCACCAGCAACATTATGAGCAGCAACAAAAGAATCAGCAGTATAATGGGCAGCAACCCCAAAACTATAAGAAATATCTGTTTTGTTTTCTAGCCATTTTTTTGCCAGATTATAAGAAAAGGGATAATGATGCATTTTAAAATCTTTGAAATATTTATCAGGAGCAACACTTCCTTCTTTCATTCTTGATAAATTAAGTTCATTTTGCAATTCAAAAGGCATTGAGTGATATACATTTTCTACAAACTGCATATGTGTATCATCTTTCCATGAATTAACAATAGGGATAATTAATATAAATATTAAAACAATAAGAATTTTATTCATTTTCTATTAACTCTCTTATTGCAACATCATGTGCACAAATGCCAGCTTTCTTTAATTCTTCATAAACATTGAATTTGTTAACCCCTTCTTTGTAATATTCAATAGAATAAGGATTTAATCCTGGCTCATTTATAGTCCACCCATGGTTCTGTAATCTATGTATAATAAATGCAACATTGTTAATATGTTTCCTAAGTGAATCGCCATATTCTCTCAATACTAAAGGGTTTATCTTATTTCTGCCTTCAATTGGCAAAGCCCATCCAGGTTTTCCATGCAGCCAGATTTCAATATATATCATAAATCTATTATATACTTAAAATTAAAAAGCCTTTACCATAAATTTTGGAAAATATTTCAATTTCTATATATTTTATTCAATAAATTTGCAGTTTCTTTCCCCAATATTTATTAATTTATTTGTTATATAAAATCTATGCTACAAATAAAACCATTTATGCAAAAGACTGGATTTTCATGCGGGCCAGCATCTTTAAAGATAGTATTGGAATATTATGGAATTCATAAGACAGAAAAACAGCTTGTTAGGCTTACAAATTGTACTTATTATGGTACAAATGCCAAGAACCTATTAAAAACTGCAGAAATCCTTGGTTTAAAAGGATTCATAATTGAAAATGCTAAATTAAATGACATTAAAAAATATGTTGTAAATAAAAAAATTCCAGTAATAGTTGACTGGTTTTCAGAAAATGATGGTCATTATTCAGTTATTGTTGATATTAATAAAGAAAATATTTATTTTATTGATCCTGAAATTGGGCATGTAAGAGCAATGAAAATTGAAGATTTTTTAAGATTGTGGTTTGATTTTCCTTTTCCTTATATACGTTCTAAAAATGATCTTCTTCTAAGGACAATGATTGTTTTATATAAGTAACTGTATAGTGGTAAAAATAGTAAGGTTTATAAGCTTTTTTCTATTCTTTTTATAGAGTAAAGATATAACAAAACTATGGTAAAACATCAATATGTAATAACAAAGAGAATTGCCAAACAGGGTAAACATAATATTATAATTATTCCTACTTATCTTTCTAGTAACTTAAAACATAAAACTTTAGTAAAAGTTACTATTGATATTTTACAAGGAGAAAATAATGGATAAATTAACCGAACAACAAAAAGTAAGAGCACTCTATAATCTTATAGGTGATAGAGGTCTTTATGTTAGTTCAAACTTTGATGTTTTTAATCAGAAACCAGAAGAAGTTCTTTTAGCAGGCGGTGCAGGATATATAGTATAGGTATTTAATTTTCGAATAGTTTATATACTTGTTGTGTTATACGTTTCTTGAGGTGAATATTATGGGTTGGATACAAAAAGGCAATAAATTTTTATTAGATATTTCTAAAGAGGAATTAAAAAAATTATACAAAAATGAAAAAAATGCTAAGGCTAAACTTCGTTTATTAGCTTCAATGAAAAGAAAAGAAGGGATGTCTATGGATGAAATTGCAAATTCATTACAAAAACCTAAAACAACAATACATGACTGGCTACAACGAATAGAAAATCGGGGAATAAAAAATATTTATGATATAAAACAGTCTGGAAAACCTCCAAAACTTACAAAAAAACAATTAGAAGAACTAAAAAATATTTTAAGAAATTCTCCGGAAGAACAAGACATTCCATTTACTTTATGGACGACAAATTTAGTCCAATATATAATAATGAAAAATTTTAATGTAGAATTAAAAGTAAGACAGGTCAGAAATATTATTAAAAAAATTAATTTTACACTTCAGAAACCAAGACCAGAAAACAAAAAAGCAAACAAAAAACTTAGAGAAGAATTTAAAAAAAACTTAAAAAAGAAGTTCAATATTATAGTGAACTCTGATTTAAGATCTTCTGTCTTGACGAATCATTCTTCAAAATAATGCCTTACCTGACAAAAGGATGGTTCATAAAAGGAAGCAAACCGAAGATGAAAACAATTCATACAAAAGAAAGATTCGCTGTTTTTGGAGCATTATCAGAAAAAGAATTTATCGCGCCTATAACAGAAGAAAAAGCTAATGCACAAACATATCTTAAATTTATAGAATCATTGATTAGAAAATACAAAAAAATATTAATTGTTATCGATGGAGCAAAATATCATTTTGAAAAAGAGCATGTACAAAAATTCTACGAAGAAAATAAAGAAAATTTAGTGGTTATGCAACTGCCGCCCTACAGTCCGCAACTAAATCCCATAGAACAAACTTGGAAAAAAATAAAAAATTGGATGACAATAAAGCCCTGGAATTCAAAAGAAGAATTTGAAAAGATATTAATAGGGACATTAAACAATGCAAATTTTATGACTAAAATGTTCGCATATTACTTGCCTTAGCTATATATTTATTTACGAATGTGTAAAAGTCATTAATGGAAATGAAATTTTTTTAATCATAATATTTCTAAGTTATGAGCCATAGAATGTTTTATATATAGAATATCTTTATTTGAAATATGTGCGGTATATGCGGTGTTTATTTGTTAAATGAAAACGTTAGTAAGGATACTTTACTTAAAATGTCCAATGTTTTGGTGCATAGAGGACCTGATGATTCTGGATATTGGATTTCTAAAGACCATAAAGTTGGTTTAGGGCATAGGCGTTTGAGCATTTTAGATTTGTCAAAAAAAGGGCATCAGCCAATGTTTAGCTATAAAAAAGACATAGTTATTGTATTTAATGGAGAAATATATAATTATAAAAAATTGAGAGAAGCATTATTAACTAAAGGATACAAGTTTAAGTCTAATACAGATACGGAATGCTTAATTTACTTATATGAAGAAAAAGGTATTAAATTTATTGAAGAAATAGAAGGAGATTTTGCTATAGGCTTGTATGACATTAATAATAAAAAATTATTTCTTATAAGAGACAGGATAGGTGTTAAACCATTATATTATTATAAGGATAAAAATAAATTAATTTTTGCTTCTGAGATAAAATCAATATTATGTAATGAAGAAATTAACAGAGAGATAAATGAAGAAGCATTGTATCATTATCTAACATTACTTTCTGTTCCAGCACCTATGACTTTATTTAAAGGAATTAATAAAATTCCAGCAGGTCATTATGCTGTATTTGAAAATGGTAAATTTGAATTAATTAAATATTGGGATTTAAATTTAAACACTAAAAAAGATTTAACTGAAAATCAATGTATATCTGAATCTGGTGATCTTTTTAATGAAGCTGTAAAAAAAAGACTGCAAAGTGATGTTCCTGTTGGTGTATTCTTAAGTGGTGGAGTAGATTCAAGTTCTATAGTGGCTGCAATAAGCAAAATCCACAATGATAAAATAAAAACCTTTACTGTTGGATATGACAATGGTTATAATAATGAGACAAACCAAGCTAAAAATATTGCTAAACTTTTCAAGACAGATCACCATGAGATAATAATTAATGAAAGTGATTTTATTTCTTCTTTACCTGAAATTATATATCACCAAGATGAACCTATTGCTGATTCTGTATGTATTCCATTATATTTTGTTTCCAAATTACTTAAAAAAAATAAAGTTACTGTTGTGTTAATTGGAGAAGGTAGCGATGAATTATTTGCAGGTTATGATTATTATTTACATATGCTAAAACGTGATGCAGTTATAAAACAATTTGAATATTTGCCTGGATTTATTAAAAATATTATTTATTATATATCTGCAATAATTCCCCAACATAGCAAATATAAATATCTGCATGATATTTTTTATAAATTAAAGAATAACCAGGAATATTTACTTGGGAGCTTAGATATTTTTACTGAAACTGATAAAATGAAATTACTTAGCAAAAAATTTAGACATAATATGAACAAATATAATACTTATGATTTTTTAGATAGGCTTACAAAAAAATTTGATAATAGAAGCAATAGACTTAATAAACTAATTTATGTAGATTTTAAACATAGGCTGGCTGAACTTTTATTAATGCGTGTTGATAAGATAACTATGGCTAATTCAGTTGAGGCAAGAGTTCCATTTTTAGATCATAAATTAGTAGAGTTTGTTATGAAGGTTCCAGAATTCATAAAAATTAAAAATAACAAACCTAAATACTTAGTAAAGAGTTTTATGAAGGATTTAATTCCAAATGAAGTATTGGCTAGAAAGAAGCAAGGATTTGGCACGCCTGTTAATGAATGGCTTTCAAGTAAACTCGGTGATAAATTAGAAGAAATTATATTTAACTCTTCAATTAGAGAGAAAAATTATTTTGACTATGATTTTATAAAAGAATTACTTAAAGTTCATAAAAAAGGGAAGAGAAATTATGGCCCTCATCTTTGGATATTATTAAATCTTAGTCTTTGGTATGACTTTTGGATAAAAAAGGAGGATATTAGAAAGAAATATAATTTATAATGAAATTAAATAAAAAACTTATTACACTTTATGATTTTTGTTTAAATTTAACTAAATCATCCTCTGCACGCCAGATATTTATAACTTTTATTTTTAAAATCCTAATTGTTTTTGTTGGATTTGCTACTGCTATAATTTTAACTCGTAAACTTGGACCTGCAGGTTTAGGAATATATGCTGTTGCAGGAGTCATTGGTACTATGGGTGTAAAGTTTACTAATTTAGGAATTAATACAGCTCATACGTATTTTTTATCCAGAGATAAGAATTTAGCTTCTCAGATATTTATGAATAGTATAATATTTAGTTTCATTGTTTCATTTATACTATTAATTTTCGGATTATTATTTTATAAGTCTATTCCTAATTTAATTTCTTTAAATACACTTTTAATATTTTTAATATTTTTATGGATTTTGTTCAGCTTAATTTATTTATTTCTGAGTCATATGATTATGGCTATTAGTGATGTAAGTGGTTTTAACTGGATAGAATTAATATCTAAAGTCGCATTTTTAGTTTTACTTGTAGCTTTAATTCCCTTTGGCACAATAAGTGTTGAACTTGCTTTTATTTTATTATTATTAACTTTAGTTCTAGGAGTTTTTTTATGTGTGTTTAGGTTGAAAACAAAAGTAATTTTAAAAAAGTTTACTCCTTCGCTTAAATTATTTAAACTTTCTGTTAAATATGGGGTAAGAATATTTATTACTACATCATTAGCTTATACTATTTTGAGACTTGATACATTAATAATTGATCATTTTCTGGGTGCAGCACAAACAGGTTATTATGCTGTAAGTTCGCGTGTATTTGATATGTTAACTTTATTGCCTGCTGCATTAATGACAGTATTGCTTCCTAAAATGTCTTCTTCAAAGTCCATTGATGATTCAATTACATTAATGAAAAAATCCAGATTAAGCTTAATTATTTTTTATATCCCTTCTTTAGTTATATTTGCTTTTTTAGCTAAGCCTTTGATTTTAATATTTTTTGGAAATGAATTTTTGCCTTCTGTAATTCCTATGTTGATTTTATTGCCTGGTGTATTTTTTTTAGGAATAAGCAATCCTCTTATTTTATTTTTACATAGTTTGGGTTATCCAATATCTGGGATATGGGCATGGGTCTTAACTTTAATAGCAAATATTAGTTTAAATTTTATTCTTGTACCTAAATATGGGATTTCAGGAGCCGCATTAGCTGCAACTTTATCTCAAATGATCTTATATTTGGCTTTATATCTGAGTGTAAAGTATGAAATTAAAAAGAATTATAATAAAAAAACTTCTTTAGATAAAGATATGGCTTTGATAAATGGCGGAATGTAGATTATAAAACTATATTATTAAATGAGAAAAGGTTTAAATTAAAGCTGGTTCTTTTTTATTTAATGATCAAATTTATTATTTTTGATTTTTAGAATCGCATACACATTCGTACGCTTGTTCTATAAGAGAAATTACATAATCAATGTCTTTCTGTGAATTGATTGTAAATACTTTATCAAATGTCCATGTAGGAGTTCTTTTGATATC
Organism: Candidatus Woesearchaeota archaeon; assembly: GCA_018302105.1. Taxonomy (GTDB): domain Archaea; phylum Nanobdellota; class Nanobdellia; order SCGC-AAA011-G17; family GW2011-AR18; genus JAGWAD01. The sequence goes on along the minus strand of JAGWAD010000029.1, from coordinate 14,503 downwards.
ACTTGTAATTTCATTTCTATCTATAAACATATTTTGATCTACTTTTATATAGATTTCTAGTGAGTCTTTTAATACTTTCACTGTACAGAAATTTTTAAGTGGTGATGTCTGATAAGTTATCCAATTCTTTCGATGAACCTCTTTAACATTCGGTGCAATACAGCGTACCTTTTTACTAAATTCAATGAATACATCTCTTATATCTTTTGTCGCCTTCTTAAGGTGCTTTTCGGGAGCAACTGTTGTCCATTTAAAACTCCATTTTTTAGATTCTTTTTCTAGTTCTTCTCTAGTAAAAGACTTGAATAAATGAACATGATCAGGTGAAAGTTTGTTGTCTTTTACATAAGTTTGAAAAGGAATAGCTATTACTTCGCCGTGTATTGCTAAAAAATTTACAATTTCGAGGAGAGGATTAATCTCCTTCATGGGGTCACCCACTTCATCAATCAAAATTATAATACTCTGGTTGGCAACAATGGATTTAAGTTCTTCTTTAGATACTTTATAGGATGATTTAAGTTCTTCCTCAAATATCTCAACAAGTTTCTCTTGTGATTTTTTATTTTGTAATGCCATAAAAAAGCTTGTAATCTGTGGCAAAACATGTCTGCGTAAATCATGCTTTATTAATTCAACTTCCACTATATACAGTTTCTTTTTGTCAAAATCAATGACATAACCATCAGGAGTTGTTCCAAATCCAGATTTGCTTTCGATTTTTCTCTTGTTAAAATATTTTGTATTCTTACCAAAAATTTCAGAAGAATGTTCTACTATCATTCTTTCTAATTCTATCTCATTCTCATAACTATAGAGATGATACTTTTCATCTTTAGTAACTATTATTGATTCTTCACCTAACATTTTTACCATTATTATTTTATACTTAATAAACTTTCTGTCACGACGAGACTAAGGCGACAATTATTATTAAGAATAAGAAAAAATCTAGTTGAAATTCTTGGGTTTGGCTATGAATCTCAAAACATTTCCTATCTCATTATCTAAGGCAATTGTTTGGATTATCATTTCCATATTTATCTATCTTTTTTAACAGATGTTGCTATAAAAAATGTTCCTAAGTTAAAATTTTTCACATTAACATTTCCAAAAATTTCTTTCATTTTCTCTGGGATATTTTTGGAGGAATCCCATGCTGCAAATCTTGAATAGATTATTTTGAGTAAGGGATTAAGAAAATTTAGAAATCCAGTAAAAAGGCAAGCATCACAAACAACTAGTTTCCCTTCGAGGCGAAGAACATCATAGCATCTTTGAAGCGTTTTTTCCCAGCCAGGAATTGCGCTAATTCCAAGAACACTTAAAACTCCATCAAAATTGTCTTTGGATATTTTAAGTTGTGCAGCATCGCCCTGAACCAGTTTTATGTTATCCCATCCATTTCGTTTGTATAATTGTTGTGCAGCATCAAGCATTTCTTGACTATAATCGAATCCGAGAATAAAACCACCCTTGCCTACAGCTTCAACCAGGTATGAAAAATTTCTACCGGAACCGCAAGCAACTTCTAAAACCTTGTCACCTATTTTTAATTCTATCTTTTTAACTGCTTGGCTTCTGATAATTTTCGCTCTTCCGAAAAACGTAATTACATCCTGTGCACTATAGAGATATGGAAATTTTCCCCAAAAAGAATAAACTTTCTTTACTTTTTCTAATTTTTTATCGCTTGAATTATTTGGCATTTTATAAATACTGTAAATTGGATAGTTTATATAAACTTTTTTAAAAACGCCTCAATCCAGAATACAACGTTCCGATAAGAAGTGAGAACTGGTGCAGAGTTTTTTATGGGCTTTTTGGAAAATATGGCTTTTATTTTTCGAAATTATTTTTACTTTAATAATATTTATTTATTTTTACTAATAACATTAAATGTTTTGTAATAATTGTGTAAATTAATTGTGCAATTTTTCCAGTCACTTTTTTTGCTTTCTTTTAATACATTTTTCTTAAGTTCGTTATATAAATTTTTATTTTTTAGTAAATGAATTGTTGCTTTAGCAAATGAGGAAGGATTTGGTTCTGTAACAATTCCAATTTTCTTATCTTTTATGTATGTTGCAACTTCACCAACATCATAAGTCAATATTGGCAATCCGAAATTTATAGCATCATAGAATTTCAGACCAATAAAATTAGTATGGTATTTTATATTTTCTCTGGGATGGACGAATAATGTTGCTTGTGCCAATAATGATTTTAATTTGGTTACACTTACTTTACCAAAAAATTTAACTGAATCTTCTATTTTGAGCTTTTTTGCTAAATTAATTAAATTATCCTGTTCTTCACCATCCCCAGTTATATATAAGTAAATATTTTTTATTTCTTCTTTTATTTCCTTAAATGCATATAATAAATTTTCAAGCCTTTCATTTTCTCTTAACATTCCTGTATAAATTAAATATTTTTTATTTTCCTTAGATTTAATTTTTATATCATTTTTTAAATTACTTGAATTTGGAACTACAATTATTTGACTTTTAATTCCTGATTTAGAAAAATCTTTTTTAGCAGTCTGAGTTAAAACAACCATTCCATCAGCTTTATTGATTAAATATTTTTCTAGAAAATTAAGTATAAGTGCATTAATTTTATTTATTTTTTTTGCTTCATAATCTACTTCACTAAAAAATCTATGCATTTCTATTATCAAAGGAAGTTTGTATTTTTTCCTTAGATATAAACCTACAAACCCAAAATCTAACTGTGGCCTGACGTGAAGTAAATTTATTTTTTCATTTTCAATTATTTTCTTTATATTTTTTATTAAAGATAAAAACCTTCCAATATGAAACTTTGAATAAATTTCTATTTTTCCAGAAATGAGATATTTTTTGTATGGCAATCTATACACAGTTACTCCATCTATTAATTTCTTAACTAAATTCCCTTCGTTTTTAAAAGTTATAATTATAACTTTATCTCCATTTTTAACAAGGCCTTCTGTTATTCCATTTACTCTTACTGATGCCCCTGTATAATTTGGCAGATAATCTGTAGTTACTATTGCTATATTCATAAATTTAGAATTTAATTAATCCTTTTAAGCTTTATGTTGATTTAGTAAAATATTAATTCTATTTGATTTACAATAATTTAAATAAAAGTCATGACATTTTTTTATAGATTTTAATAGCAATTCCTGTTCCTCTAATTGGTATTAATCTGTCAATAAAGGTAAATGGATAAAAAATTAAAAAAGTATAAGCACTGTATTTATCAAAAATTTTAAATGTGTGGGCTAATTCTTCAAAAAACGCACTGAAAAATACATATTCTTCTTTTGATGAATTTAATATCATATCATGTTTTCTAATTAATTCCTGCCATTTTTTTAAAGAATATTCTCTTAAATGGCCTTTTGCTTTCATTTGAGATTCTGGATATAATTGTTCAACATTCCAAATATCTAATTTTTTTAGAAAAGTATTTTTATGGATATATCTGAAATATTTTTTGAATTTTCCTGAATGAAATCCTTCTGCTGGTGTTGATGCAATAAAATAACCGCCTGGTTTTAATACTCTTTTTATTTCTTCTATTGCTTTATCTTCATCTTTTATATGTTCAATTACATCTGCAATAATCACGATATCAAAAGTATTATCTTTGAATGGTATTTTTGTAGCATCAGCTATTGAAAAATTAAAATTAAAATTTTCTCTTTTAAATGATTCTTTAACTTTTTCTATATCTTTATCTTTTGTACTTACCAATAAATCAATATAACTTACATCAACACCTCTTTTTTGTAGTTCCATTCCATAATATGCTTTTCCACACCCTATATCTAAACCTTTTGCATTTTTTTTAATTTTAACTAAAGAAAATACTGCATTGCCCCTAACTCTTGTTCCTAAATTTGGAAATCCAAAATATTTGTATATTATATTTTTTATTTTATTATCTGAGTTATGTGATCTCTTAAATAATACCATTTTATGACAACTTAATTTAGGTTTATAATTTTTTCTATTAATTTACTTAAGAATTAATTATCTTTTATGTTCTTCCAAAGATCCTGAAAAGTTATTATATTATTGATATTAGAAACAGAAACATTAAAATTTGATTCTATTGCAGCAATAAACTGGTAAAAACGTATTGAACTTAAATTTTTTAAATTCTCACTATCTAATTTTAAATTATCTGAAATGTCTTTTTTATCCATATTCCAGAATTCAGAAAAAAATAAAATTAATTCCTCTTTTTCCATATTTAATCACCTCTTAAAAAACAAGATGGGCATATATAATCCTCTTTTTCACCATTATAAATTTTTAATAAATAAGAAGCAATATCATCCTCTTTTAAACGTTTTAAGGTAATAAAACATTTTGAACATCTTTCTAAATCTGATTTCATAATCTGCATTTTTTCTAAATATTTATATATTTTTGCTTTATCTACATTTTGATGGATTTATTAAAGATATACAAAAAGATTTTACTTATAAGGGCTGTTGAGAATAAACTTGACCAACTTTTTAAAAAAGGTTTAGTTTATGGCACTGCTCATTTTTGTATTGGCCAAGAATTCATTCCTGTTGTAGTATCCCAGCATTTAAGAAAGGAAGATGCTGTAACTAGCACACACAGGGGACATGGTCATGCGTTAAGCAAAGATCTTGATGTTAAGAAATTTTTAGCAGAATTGCTTGGTGATCCAAGAGGTTATAACACTGGAAAAGGGGGTTCACAACACGTATCTTCTATTGATAATAATTTTTTTGCAAATGGAATAACCGGAGGAATGGTTCCAATAGCTGTGGGAATTGCATTTGCTAATAAATATAAACAAAATGATAATGTTGTTGTTGCTTATTTAGGGGATGGTGCAATGACAGAGGGATATGTACTTGAAAGCCTTAATATGGCAGCTGCATTAAAATTGCCTATATTATTTATATGTGAAAATAATTTTTATGCTATGTCTACGCATATTAAAAAAACACATTCTTCAGATATAAATAAAAAAGCTGAAGCATTTGGAATAAAAAGTGCATTAGTTCCTGATAATAATTATAAGCTTTTATATGAAATAGCTGAAGAATTTATTAATGATACTAGAAAAGGAATACCTCATTTTATAGAAGTGCAGACTTATAGACATAAAGGCCATTCAAAAAACGATCAGAACTTATATAGAGATAAATCTGAAGAACAATATTGGTTTAATAAAGATGTTGCTTTAATTATAGAAGATGAGTTATTAAGTAATAAATATACAATTGAGGATATAAATTTAATTAAAACTGAGATAGATACGTTTGTTGATAAAATTTCAGAAGAATTAATTCAGCAAGGAAGCGATATAGATATTGATTTATTTAAACATATTTATAATGAAACAAAATGATAAAAACTTATGCACAAGCAATTAAGGATACTTTAGATGAAGAACTGATGAATGATCCTAATTTATTTCTCTTTGGAGAGGATATTGGAGTTTATGGCGGATGTTTTGGTGCTACTAAAGGCTTGCAAGAAAAATATGGAAATAAAAGAGTAATTGATTCTCCTATGTCAGAACAGGCAATAGCTGGATTAGGTATTGGTGCTGCATTAAATGGTCTGAGACCTGTAATAGAAATAATGTTTATGGATTTTATTACTCTTATTTATGATCAGATATTAAATCATGCTTCAATATTTAGTTATTTATCAAATGGAGAGATGAAAGTGCCATTAGTAATACGTGTCCCTGCAGGGGGCGGACGTGGTTATGGTGCTACACATTCAAAGTCATTGTGGTCTGCTTTAATGAATATTCCCGGAATAAAAATTATTGCACCTTCAAATACAAGAGAAGTTTCAGGTTTGTTAAGAGCGGCTATAAAAGATAACAATCCGGTTATTTTTGTAGAACATAAGTCACTATACCAAATAAAAGATGATGTTGAAAATGCTGAAGATATAATTCCTATTGGAAAAGCAAAAATAGTAAAAGAAGGAAATGATCTGCTTTTGATATCTTTTAGTAAAATGGTTCTTGACTGCTTAGAAGTTGCTAACAAATTGGAAAATGAAGGCATATCTATTGAGGTATTGGATCTTAGGACAGTAAAACCATTAGATATTGAGACTATTAAAAATTCTATTGATAAAATAGGAAAGGTTATTGTTGTTGAAGAAGGATTTCCTCAGTCAGGTATAGCTGCTGAAATAATTGCCCAGATTAATGAAGTTTGTTTTTATTCTTTAGATGGGCCAATAAAAAGAATCTGTACTTTAGAAATTCCTCTTCCTTGTTCTCCTAAACTTGAAAATATGGCAATACCCTCTAAAGAAAGAATTGAAAATGAAATAAGGAGTATGTTAAATGAATAAAAAACTGGTTGTTATTGGTTGTGGTATTGCAGGCTATACCTTTGCTTCTGAAATTGTTACATTAGGAAAAAAGAATAATTTAGATTTTGATATAACTATAATTGATAAAAAAGAAATTGGTGGTGTTTGTCTTAATAATGGGTGCATTCCAACTAAATCTGCAATTTATCTTTCTGAAAAAATAAAAGATCTGAACCAGATTAAGATTAAAAATAAACAAATAATAAACGTATTGCAACAAGGAATAAAACAATTGTTAAAAAATATAAATTATATAAATGATGAGGCTATAATTTCTTCTGATAAACAAATTTATTTAAAGAATAATGCAAGGTATATTGATTTTGATTTTTTAATTATTGCTACAGGTTCTTATCCAGATGTTCCACAAATTTTTCATAATAAAGAAGATATTTATACTTCTGACACAATTTTTGATATTAATGAAATACCTGAGAGATTAGTCATTGTTGGAGGCGGATATATTGGTCTTGAATTTGCTACATTATTTAATAATCTTGGTTCAAAAATAACTATTATTGAAAAAGAATCCAGACTTCTTCCTAATCTTAATGAAGAAATTGGCAATGAATTACAAAAACTATTTTTAAAAAATGGAATTGAATTAATTTTTGAAGAGAATATAATTAAAATTGAACAAAATATAGTTTATACTGAAAATAATGAATTACTTTATGATAAGCTTTTGATAGCAACTGGGAGAAAACCTTTGGTTATGGAACCAAAAATAAATATTGAAACTAATTTAAATGGTTTTAAAATAAACAAATTTTTTGAAACATCGCAAAAAGGAATTTTTGTAATTGGTGATGCGACTAATAATATTCTTCTTGCACATAAAGCTGAATATGATGCTAAAACATTGGCGAAAAATTTAATATCTGAAATTCTTGGAAAAGAAAAGACAGTTCCTGATTATAGCCTTATTCCATTTTGTATTTTTTCATCGCCTGAAGTTGTTATTGTTGGAAATACAAGCAATCTGAATAAATTTGTAAAAGTAAGGTTTACGAAAATAGGCAGGGCTTATTGCAATGACGCAACAGATGGTTATATAAAATTATATTTAGATGAAAATAATAGAGTTGTAGGAGCAGAAGTTATAAATAAAAAGGCTTCAGATTTATTAGGTTCTCTTATTTTAATAATAAATAATAAAATGACATGTAATCAAATTTCTGATATTATTTTTGCACATCCAACTATGGATGAAATAATAAAAGAAGCTGCTATTATTGGGAGTAAATAGAATGCAAATAAAAGATTTTACTGTAAAAATTATTAATGGAAAATTATTAAAGATAAAAATAAGTGTAAAAAATGAAAAAATAGAATATTTACAAATATTTGGTGATTTTTTTCTATATCCTGAAGATTCTCTTCCTAAACTGGAAAAAGCTTTAATTGGAAAATCAAAAGATGAATGTTTTATAGCTATTCAAAAAATAATAAAAGATGAAAATATTAATATAATTGGATTTTCTCCTGAAGATATTAATAAATTAATTCATGGGGGATTTAAATGAAACAAGAATGGAGGCTTATAATAGAAAATGAGCCAATTAGTGCTTATGAAAACATGGCTATAGATACTGCCTTGCAATCGCATTGTGACCAACCGGTCTTGAGGTTTTATACTTGGAAACCTGCTTCAGTTTCAATTGGGAGATTCCAGAATTTATATGATGAAGTTAATATTAATTATTGTAAAGAAAATAACATTGATATTGTAAGGAGAATTACTGGTGGTGGTGCCGTTTTTCATGATCAGGAATTAACTTATAGCTTATGCATAAATGAAGATAATATTTATTTTTCAAAAGATCTGCATGAAAGTTATAAATCAATTTGTGAAGCAATAATCAAAGGACTTTCATTACTTGGAATGGATGCAAAATATGTTCCAATAAATGATTTAATTGTAAATGGGAAAAAAATATCCGGATGTGCACAAACAAGGAAAAATAATGTGATTCTTCAACATGGTACATTGCTTATAAAAGTTGATGTAGATAAAATGTTTAAAATTCTTAATGTTTCAAATGAAAAAATAAAAGATAAATTAATAAGCGATGTAAAACAAAGAGTTACAAGCATTGAAAATGAAACTGGAAAAAAATTCCAAATAAATGATATTATAAAAGCAATGACAGAAGGATTTAAACTTCAATTTAAATGTGATTTTTTAAATTCTAAATTGACTCAAGATGAAATTAATACTATGTATGAAAATAAAGTAATATTTGAAAGTAATAAATGGAACCATGAGCGTTAATTTATCAATTTCACCAAAGGAATATAATAATTTTAATAAAGAAATAGATCAATTACAGGTAAATACTATATGTAATTCTGCATTATGTCCAAACAGGCCAGAGTGTTTTATTAAAAATAGAACTATTACATTTTTAGCAATGGGAAATAGGTGCACTAGGGCATGCAAATATTGTGCAGTATTTAGAGGCCAACCTGAGCCATTGGATGTTAATGAACCTATTAAAATTGCCAATGCTGTTAAGAAACTTCAATTAAAATATGTGGTTATTACTTCTGTAACAAGGGATGACTTAATTGATGGCGGGGCTGAACATTTTTCAAATATAATAAAAGAAATTAAGAAAATTAATAATGCACCAATTGAAGTTCTTATACCTGATTTTAATTTTAATATTCAATCATTAAATAAAATAATAAATGCAAATCCAAATGTTATTAATCATAATTTAGAAGCATGTAAAAAATTTTTTAAAATAATAAGACCAATTGGAGATTATAATAAATCATTAGAATTATTAAAATATATTAAGAAAATGGCTCCTAATATTATTACTAAATCTGGATTTATGGTTGGTGTTGGTGAAGATATTGAAGACATAAAAAACACTTTATTTGATCTTAAAAAAAATAATGTTGATATAATAACAATAGGCCAGTATTTGCCTCCAAGGAAAGGATTTTATAAAAAGCAAAAAATATATAGTGAGGAAGAATTTGCATATATGAGAAACATGGCAAAAGATTTTAAAACTACTTTTATAGGAACAAATGTCAGGAGTTCTTATCATGCAGAAGAAACAGCTTTGGAAGTGATTAAAAATGGCAACTGAAATTTTTATACCTAAAATGGGTGCTAATATTGATGTAGTAGATATAGGCAAAATTTACAAATCTGAAGGTGATAAAGTAAAAAAAGGAGAAATTCTTTTTGAGATTATTACTGATAAAGCAACTTTTGATATTGAAGCTGATGCAGATGGAATTATTCTAAGTTTAGAATGTAGAGAAGGACAAACAATTAAAGTTCTTGAAGTTTTAGGTTATATAGGTTATGAAGGAGAACAAATTCCTATTAAGAATACACAAATTTCTCAAAATCAAAAAGATATAAAGGCTACGCCTGCTGCTAAAAAATTAGCTAAAGATAATAATATTGAACTTAGTATTACTTTTTCTAATTTTAATGGTATAATTAAAGAACATGATGTAATTGATTATATTAATAACAATAATATTACAGACCAAATTGATACTGCTAAAGAAAAATTAAGTCCAAGGAAATTAGCAGAAATAAAAAATTTAACAAAAAATAAAGAATATATCTATTCTTCTATTACAATTTCATTACCAACTAATAAATTAAAAGAAAAGATAAAAAAATTCTCTGAAGATAATAAAATACGTTTATCAATATTTGAATATATAACCTATATTGCTGCCAAATCAATAGAAAAATATCCATTAATTAATTCTTATTATGAAAATGAAATGATAATTAAATATAAAAATATAAATATTGGAATTGCAATGAATGGTGAAAATGGGTTGATTGTTCCTGTTTTATATAATACTAATAATTTAGATTTATTATCTTTATCAGAAAAAATGAAAGAACTTATAATGAAAAATATCAAAAATAAATTTGAATTAAATGACATTGAAAATTGTACATTTACAATAACTGACTTATCTTCTTATGGTGTTATAAATTTTATTCCTGTGATAAACTTTAAACAATGTGCTATACTTGGTATTTGTGCTGAATATGGTTCATGTAAGAATGAAAATGATGTCTTAATTTATGAACCTAATATGAATTTAGTATTGTCATTTGATCATAGAATAATAGATGGAAAATATGCTGCTGAATTTATACAAGATATAAAAAATAAATTGTTAGAATAATTATTGTAATTCAATGTCATAATAAGATCATAATTATTATTTCTTTAAAAGGGTAACAATAAACCTTATAAATTTATAGAATTTGCCTGCTTTATGAAAATAGTAGAATCAGATCTGTTTAGTGTTGGATATGAATTTGGAGAAGAAGAAATAAGAACAGCATTATCTCCAGAATATATTGAATTTCTAAAAGAAGCAGACTATTACTGATATATAATCGCCAAATCAAGTGGTTAATTGGATAAATCAGGAACAAGGAAGGAAATTAATTAATTATTTAGAGGGACAATTATTGACAGTGCCTTGGAAATATAATAAAATTTGCTATAACTACACAATAGTAACAAATAGAAAGGTTTATAAACTTTAAATATTTCTAAAATTTATGGCAAATACAAGACTTCAAGGAAATACAAAATCAACAGATAATATATTTACAGCTGGTTTTTTAGAGGGCCACATTATTGGAAAACCTATATTTGATAAAGCTAGAGAAATTGCAATAAGTAAATATAGAAGTGCAAAACCCTTATTAACTCCAGTTTATGAAGATAGAGTAATTAAACATTCAAATCCATTCTATGTAGTTTTAGTAAATGAAGCTTTAAGAGAAACCCACTCAACTTTACACACAGCAACACCAGTAGAAATAGAAAGGACATTAAGTTTAGGAGATGTTTTAGGATGATGTTTTAAATCAGCAAGGAAAATTTGATCAAAAAGATATTAATCCAGAAACAGGCTTACCAAGAGAGGTAAGAAGAGAAGGTAGTAGATATTTATATACAAGAAGTGAAGGTCTGTCTGGGTTGTGCGTGGACAACAGCCTGAGCTTGTATGCGGGCTGGGGCAATTTCGGTTACTCGGATGATTCCGGTAGGGTGGTTATTTGCGGCGAAGTAATTCATCCAAATAATTTAGTTTTACCAGAGAATTTAGGGCGGTTATAAATTGAATAATTATAATCAACCAACAATGTCTTTAGGTTTTTAATCTGTTGTTGACTAATTTAACCTAAGAACAACTTATGGGTTTACCATATTTGTACAATAAGACTTATAATCTCTTCTAATTAATCCAATTCAATGGAAAAGTTATATTTGTTTGTTTTAGGAAGAGATCCGGAATTAAGTATAATAGAAATAGAATCATTTCTTCAGTCTAAAAATATAAATTATGAAATTTTAGATACAAATAAAAACATAGCAGCAATTAAACTATCGCAGTTCGAAACATCGTTTGTCGATTATTTGGGTGGAACAATTAAAGTTGGAGAAGTAATATCAAATACAAATAAATTAGATGAAATAGAAGAAAATTTAGAATTATCAGAGTTATATAAAGGAACAAAAAATAAAATAAATTATTATATTTCAGGTTTTAGTACAGATTTAACTTCATTTGTAGAAGATTTCCTAAAAGATTATTTTAAAAAAATAAAATTAAAAGCATTATATAGAAAAGAAACAACCCCTTCTTCAATTATTAAAAAAGAAATATTAAAAGAAGGCTTAGATTTGATAATATATAAAAATTTTATAGCTAGAACAATTGCAGTTTCTAATTTAATAGAATTGAAACAAAGAGATATCCAAAGGCCTTCAGTTGATTATATGAAATCCATTTCTTTAAGATTAGCAAAAATATTAATCAATTTAAGTAAAATAAAAGAAAACGAAACATTACTTGACCCTTTCTGTGGTTCAGGTTCAATATTACAGGAAGCAATGTTAAATAATATTAATGTTATAGGTATAGACAAAGATAAAGAATCTATAAAACAAAGCAGTGATAATTTAGAATGGTTGAAAGAAAATTATCCAATAAAAGCAAATTACAGATTATTTAATTTAGACTCAAGAAAAATGTCTTCTGTAGTGTCAAAAGTTGATGCAGTTGTAACAGAACCTTATTTAGGACCATACATAAGAAAGCTTCCAAATATAGAAGAAGCAAAATCATTGATTTTTGATTTGACTAATTTATATTCAAGCATAATAAAACAATCATCTGAAATTTTAGGCAAAGGAAAAAGGTTGATTATTATAATTCCAAGATTAAAAACAGTAGAAGGAAAAACATTATATATAGACATTAGATCTTTAGTTGAACAAAATAAATTTTACTTAGTATATGAACCAGTAATTTATGCATATAGCAAAAGCAAAATTATTAGAGAAATATGTGTTTTAGAAAAGCATTAATTCATAATTTCTTTAATCTTTCAGATTTTTTAATGAAATTATTATTAAACTAATCTTTTAAGTTCATACAACGATTCTATAGTTAATGATGGCCGCAGCCCATTAAATAAATGCTCTTTTCTGTCAATTAAAACATCAAAAATTTTTGCACTCTTGGCAGCTATAATATCTTCATCAGAATTGCCAACATAAATTGTTTCATCAGCTTTAACGCCAAGTTTTTCCATGCATATATTTAATCCATGCGGGTCTGGCTTCGGTCTTACTCCATTTAAGGGCTGCGCAATTACAATATGCCCAAATCTATTCGCATCAAGCATGGCAATTTCCAAATCTGCTATATAAATTGGTGCCCCTGTAACAATTCCAAGCTTATAGCCAATTGTTTGTAAATGATTCAAAAAAAGCGTATCTTCATATGGTTTTGTTAATTTTTTTCTTAAGTCAAAATTTGCAGTCTCATGTTTTTTATATGTCTGCCAAAACACTTCAGGATTTAAGCCAAATTCTTGTATGATTATGTCATTTCTTCTTGCTTCAAACCAGAATCTGTCAATCACATTATTCTCTGCACGTTTTTCAAACTCATTTAAAGCAAGCCTTACAAGATTGTATCTATATTCAGGTGCTGTATGTACAAGTGTGCCATCCAAGTCAAAAAGAATTGCTTTGTATTCCATAATATTTGTAATTTATTCTATTTTTTAAGCATTATTGAATTAAAGGATATATTTACTCAACTAATTCTTTCTCATTTAAACACACAAATACGTGTTTTAAAGGCTTTAAACTGACTTCTTCCATAACAATAACCTTGTTCGCGGTTCTGTCTAATCTAAGGGACTTTTGTTACTTTTATTGTTTTCTGTCGCTTTCGGGACTTTCTTTATTGATTGTAATAACATAGTTTCCCATCTGTTTCCATTAACTTTAATCCCTGAACGTTCTGAAGGAGTTAAATTATCCTTAACTGCTTTTCTTACAAAATTCTGGTGAAGATGGAATTAGGAAAAAATATTATAAGGTTTATATTTCTTTAAAAGTAGGTTCATATCTTTTTGCCATAGTTCTTGGGTTTTTTTTAGGGTTTTTCTTCACAGATAGTTATGTTTATTTTCAACATTCAGGTATATTTCATGAAAATCCATTGCCATTTAATGAAAATCAAATCACTACTTTTGAATATATTGGTTTTGATAGTATAAGTAAAAACTATAAAATAAATAATACTTATGATGATGAATATTTAACAATTAAAAATAACTGGAAAGATTTAGTGTTTGTTAAAACAGAAATAAATTACGATAAAAAAAGCTATGAAGGTTTAGTTATAAGGTGTAAAGTTATAGATTCAAATCAAACTTGCGAGGAATATTCTATAGACAAGACTAGAATATTACAGTTTCAAATTGAAACTTTTTTAGCTAAAAAAGAAGAAGAATATAAAAATATTTGTTTTAAAACTGTGGAAATAAATAATGAGAATAATTATTTTGAGGATTGTATACCTATAATAAATATAAGGAAATATTGAATTATTAGATATAAAGAAAGGATTAAACCAAATATGGCAGATTTACTCTGTAATGATAAGCCGAAGAACAAACCGCTTAAAATTCCTAAAATTAATAAATTTAAAAAATTATTAATGAAACTAATTTTCATTCAATAACGCCCCAAAAGTCCCTTCTTGCGACAGGTTGTATTGAGTCCCGAAGATGTGACAAAACCATGTTT
>JAGWAD010000009.1 GCA_018302105.1 Candidatus Woesearchaeota archaeon | reverse complement strand
GCTTATAATGACATTTTATAGCAGTTCCATAGGAAATATATAAGTTTATTATTTATTGCTTCTTTCAATTTTTGTATACTAATCTAAATGGAAAAATTTATATACAACCGTATAATAAATTATACATATGGATAAAGAATTAGCCATTTTAGAAAATTTTTTTGAAGATCCTGTAAGAGAATACCACATAAGAGAAATAGCAAGAAGAATAAAATTAAATCACATGACAGCAAGAAAATATCTAAATAAGTTATTAAAAGAAAATTTATTAAAAAAAAGAGAAACAAAACTATACAGTGCATATTCAGGAAACACAACAAACAAAAGATTTACAAATCTAAAACTCTTCCACAATTTAGAAAAAATAAGAGAATCAAAGTTAATAGAAGACTTAGAAACAGCATATGATTATCCTACAGTAATTTTATTCGGAAGTTATTCAACAGCAACAAACACAAAGAATAGTGATATTGACATATTTATAATAACAAACATAGAAAAAGAATTTAATACAGAAAAATATGAAAAAATAACAAAAAGAAAAATAAGTATACATAAGGTAACAGAAAAAGAATTCCAGAACATGAAAATAAAAAATCCAGAATTAGTAAATAACATCTGCAATGGAATAACACTATCAGGAAAACTTGAGGTAATATAATGCAATTTAACAAAAGTATACAGGAAGGATATGCAAAAAAAGTACTAATAGATAATATAAGGGCAAAAAGTTTAATAAAAACAGCAGACAATGCATTATTATCGGCAAAAGAATTACAAATGATAGAAAGAAACTACAACAGCATCTTAAGAGAACTATACGAATCATTAAGGCAATATTGCGAAGCAATAGGTTATCTAAAGGGATATAAATTTGAATCACACGAAGTAATAACCTACTTCTTAAATGATATGTTGGATGAAAAAGAAATATCAATGAAATTTGATAGATATAGACAACTCAGAAATGGAATAAATTATTATGGAAGAGGGATAGCAAAAGAAACAGCAGAAAAGGCAATAAAGGAAATACCTGATATAATAAAAAAATTAAAAAAACATATAAAACTTTAAGGAGATTATTAAAAAACTTAGGTTATTAATTCAGAACTTTCTAAATTATAAAGTTCAAAAAATAATTGTTTATTACAATAATCTTAATCTTTAAAACCTAAAAATCTCAAAACAGAATAAACAAAACCTTTCTCTTCTAATTCTGCTCTTTCACTATAATGTACACCAGATAAATCAGCAGCTAATCTTTTGTATTGCACAGCAGATGCACTTTTAGGATAAGTATGAACAACAGTTTCTTTTCTGACCTGAGAAAATTTAACAGCTCTGTCTTCAGGAACTATTCCAATAATAGGTATTTCTAATATAGCTTCAATGTCTTTCATAGGCATATCAGCATTTTTAGAATTAGTTTTATTTACAACAACGCCTAAAACTTTTTTACCAAGTTCTTTGCAGACTTTCACAGTTTTTAAAGCATCAGTAACAGCAGGCATTTCAGGATTTGTAATTATTAAAACTTCTTCAACAGATTTTATAGCACATAATGTTTCTCTAGTAAGTCCAGCAGGAGAATCAACAATTACAAAATCAGAATTTCCATATAATTCAGAAACAACACTTTTAATTTTATTTGCATCAACTTTTTTTGCATCTTTCAAAGCAATACTGGCAGGTAAAATTTTCATTCCATCCCTATAAGTATAAACTGCTTCACTAACATCATTCTTATTGCTTAAAACATCATGTAAAGTAACAGGAGGAATAGGCAATCCTAAATACAAACCAATATTAGGTGTTGTTAAATTTGCATCAACTAAAATTGCACTTTTTCCTAAATAACTTAATGCAGCTGCAAGATTTATAGCACTTGTTGTTTTTCCTACACCGCCTTTTGCAGCAACACAACCAATAAATCTTGTCTTAGACATATCTTTACCAATCATTAATTTATTAATAAAACTTTCTAACTCGTGCACTTAACACTAACAATAGTATTTAGACAAGCTTTTAATAATTTTATTACCTTAATCTTATACAATTGCCAGACTTATCTGGATTTAATATAGGCAATGTTTCTAAAATCTTTATTCTTAAGAATTATAATTACTTTAAATCAGTTTTAAATTTTTGATAGTTTGCAAGAATACACTCAATCCTTTAGACAGTGAGAAGATATCAATCTAAAAAATATCAATTGAATGAAAAGCTCTGTTAATGTCTTCCTCTCGCGCTAAATAAAACAAAGTTCCTTTATCAGTTGATAACATCCTTGCTTTTGGTAACTGCCTTTCTAATTTTGTATGACCAATAACATAATCAAAAATTCTTTCTGAATAAGCAACCATGAAAAAAGGTTTTCTTTCTACTTCCAATGGCATACTTGCAAATTCTTCTGTAAAATCTGAATTTATTGGTTTTTCTGGATTTTGCTGCAATAATAATTCAGTACATATCCTGATCTCATCTTCATAAATACCTGCCATTCCCATTTGGCAAATATGTTCTATAACCATGAATCTTTCTCCAGAGTGAACTATTTTATTTATATCATTAGCATTTAATGGGGCAAGTTTAAGAATATCTCTAACAGCATCAGTCCTTTTACAATATATATCAAATGCTGCTTGAATTTCACTATTAGTATACATAAATAAAACATTTTATTAAAATTTATAAGTTTATCTGTGGCTGAAAATATCTTTTTTACAATTTTGGTATTGGAACTATTGTTTCATGCAAAAATCTTTCACATTCTTTCTCTTATGAATTTAACAAACATTTTTGTAGTTTCTAAATAATTATACAAATCTTCAACTTTAATTGATATAGGTTTGTCTCCCTTTGTAACTAGAGTGACATTTTTCCTGAATTCTTCATAAGCTGAATAATCTGATTTATCAATTTTTTTCAAAAGATTATACAATGCCATATATTTATTTATTGGATTGCCAATTAAATCCTTTACAATTATTGCCCTTTCTTTTACAGTAGCAGGAACTTCACTTATCTTCCTTTTCTTTTTCATAGCTTCCAAATATTCAGTCATAGCTAATTCAAAAGCAGTAATTAATCTTTTAACTGCATTTTTCATAATATCACATGTCCTTGTATATTTCAGAGAGACATATACTAAATGATCAGCCCTTTTCAATTCCTCTTCTGGCTGGACAACATCATATTCCTCGTACATTTGCAGCCTCCAGTAACAGTTTAACAGATTTAAAATATTGCATTAATTTCTTATTGTCAATTAATTCTAAATCACTATAATTTTCACTGCATATTACTAAATTATCATTCCTAAAAAATTCAACAGTACTAACTCTATGCTTTTCTAAAATTGACTTTAATTTATTTACAATAACTATATTTTTATCAATATATTCCATAAAATCCAAATTTCCTTCATAAATGGATATATCTTTTTCTTTATATATTTTTTCATAAAATAATGAAATAGAACTTAAGCCTGAATCATACAAATTTCTTATAATAGCAAATAAAATCTTTTTATCATTAAGGTAATTAAAAGAGTAGAGATTAACTGCAACTTTAAAACATTCATTTGCTTTATCTAAATAATTATAGATTTTCAACTTATTTATTTAACTCCATTATAGCAGCAGCCAAATCACCATTATTCCGTTCTAGCGCATTTCTAGCCTCGTCTTTCGATACCTTGGCCTGCTCTGCAACAGTATTAACATCATCTTCACTTATAACTGATTCCTCTTCTATATCTCCAGTAATCTGTATACTCTCATTTCCAGGCATTTTAATTAAAGTGACATTTGGATTTCTTATTACCAGATTCTTTCCGTCAGTTTTTATTACAACTTCATAAGCATCAATGTTTTCTTGTTTAATTCCAAGTTTTTTCATTGCTTGTTCAACTTGTTTTGGATTTAAGCCTGGTAACATATAATTGAAAGTTTATATAAGTATAAAAAATTACCTGTTGACTATATTGTCATAAATTTTTATAATTTCATCAATATCTTTTGTTTTGCCTAATTCATTTCTTAATTCAGTACTTTTTTCTATTCCCTTAGTAAATGAAATAGCATGTCCTTTAATAAGATTAAAATTAATATCAAATTTCTTAGCTAAGTCAAGATATTCAAAAAATATTTTTTTATTATCAAGTTTACTATATTTTCCAGTACTGATAAAATCACTAATTTGTTTAAATATGTAAGGATTCCCAATAGCACCTCTTGCAATCATTATCCCATCTACTTTGCTTTTATCCAGACATTCTTTAAATTTCTCAGGAGTAAAAACATCACCATTGCCAATAACTGGAATTTCAACATTAGATTTTACCTCACTTATTACATCCCAATTGGCAGTTCCAGAATAACCTTGTTCTCTGGTTCTTCCATGAACAGCAATAGCACTTGCTCCTGCTTCCTCAATTAATTTAGCAACTTTAACAGCATTAATATTTTTATCATTAATTCCGATTCTGATTTTTACAGTAATAGGAATATTAACATTTTTAACTAAATTTTCAACAAATATTTTTATTTTTTCAGGATTTTTTAATAATTCACTCCCAGAACCTGTTCTTATAACACTCCATGCAGGACATCCACAATTAATATCAATAAAATCAAATTTATCCTGAACAATTTTAGCTGCTTCAACTACTTCTTCAGCATTATTTCCAAATAATTGTATTCCAACAGGCTTTTCTTCTTCACTTGTTTGAATTAAATAATTAGTTTTATTAATAGCTCTTACTAAAGCTGCACTGCTTATTAATTCTGTATATACTAAACCTGCACCATATCTTTTTGCAAGAATACGAAAAGCTGCATCTGTAACTCCAGCCATAGGACTTAAAATTGCTTTGCCTTTTAATTTAAAAATATTCATAAATTAATTAAAATAGAAGAATTAAAAAACTTAAGTATTAAATTTATTTCTTCCAGTTCTCTAAAAATTCTAAAGCCAACCTAACTCCAACACCTGTTCCACCAACAGGCCTTATAGGATCTTTTCCATTTTTAGTCCATGCAGTTCCAGCAATATCTAAATGTGCCCAATTTTTACATTGAACAAATTCTTTTAAAAAGACAGCAGCAGTATTTGCACCAGCATCTCTTGGTCCTGCATTCTTTAAATCTGCTACATTGCTCTTAATATAATCTTTATATTTATCATGCAATGGCAATCTCCATACTAATTCTCCAGATTTTTCTCCAGCTTCTGATAATTTATTTGCAAGTTCATTACTATTTGTAAATAAGCCAGTATAAACATCTCCCAAAGAAACAACGCAGGCACCTGTTAATGTTGCAAAATCAATAACAACTTTTGGATTATAATTTTTAGTATAAGCCAATGCATCAGCTAAAACCAATCTTCCTTCAGCATCAGTATTTATTATTTCACTTGTTTTGCCATTATAATGTTTTATTATATCTCCTGGTTTGTAAGCATTGCCTCCAGGTAAATTTTCAGTTGCAGGAATTAAACCAATTATTCTATAAGGTAATTTTAAAATAGCAGCTAATTGAATTATTCCAAATACTGTAGCAGCTCCGCTCATATCAAATTTCATCTCATCCATATCAGCAGCAGGCTTAATAGAAATTCCTCCAGAATCAAAAGTTATGCCTTTGCCAACAAAGCAGATAGTTTCTTTTCCACCATTATAATCTAAAACTATAAATTTTAGAGGGTGTTGGCTTCCTTTATTTACAGCTAATATTCCACCCATACCCATTTTAACAAGATCTTTTTTTTCAAATATTGTACATTTAATCTGGAATCTTCTTGCTAACTTAATCGCTTCATTTGCAAGATAAGTTGGAGTCACAATATTGCTTGGTTTATTTTGCAGTCCCCTTACATAATAAATTGCATCAGAAACAACTAATGCTTTTTTTATTGCTTTATCAATATCAATAAAATTATTTCCATTTGCAACTAATGTAAATTGCTCAATTTGTTTAAAATCTTCTAAGTCTTGTGTCTTAAAATCTATAAATTGATATAATGCTAATTTTGTTCCTTCAACAATTGCATATGCTGCATCTCCAGGCATTAAATCTTCAAATATTAAAAAACTAAATTCTTTCACACATTTATCTTTAACAAATAAAGCAGCTTTTCCAGCCAGTTCTCTTGCCTTATTCAGATCAAATTCATTTCTTTTTCCTAATCCTAATAATATAATTCGTTTTATCGCTTTCTTAGTTCTAACTATAGAAATCTGCCCATACTTCCCAGTAAATTCCTTGTCTTTTATTATATCACTTATTAAACCATCAGAAATATTTTCATAACTTTCTACATCACTGCTGTCACAATCATCATATAATCCGATAATTAAGGCTTCTGTTCTTAATTCAGTTAAATTTTCAGTAAATAGTGTTGTTTTCATCTCTGCTTGCAAATAGCCACAATAAGAGACTATTTATTAAGCTTACTCTCTATTCACTAGGTAAAAATTAATTAAGAATTATCGATTGTTTGATATATATTGCAGATAATATTGTTTTAAATTTGTTGCACTTACTCCAAAGTTTTCTAATCTAAGCCATAAGGTTTTTCTACTGATTTCAAGCAGTTCAGCAGTTTTGATCATGACAACTTTTGTATTAAAAGCAGCTTCCAATATTACTCTAAGTTCTGCAATTTCAAACTTGGACTTATTATCAATTTCAAAATAAGAAATCACACTATCAGCAAAAGCAATACCTTCTGTATTAAAATCAGATTTTTGCGTTTTTTTAAATTTTAAATCTTTTATTTGAATATAATTTTCAACTAAAACACTTTCACTTTCTGGAAAATTAAATATTGCCTTATAAATTAAATTTTTTAGTTCCCTGACATTTCCAGGAAAATTATAAGATTGAAGTAATTCCTTTCCTTTATCAGTTGGCTCTTTTAAATAAGATGTTTTATACTTATTGTTGTATTCACAGACAAAATAATTGAATAATAGACCAATGTCATCTTTTCTATCTCTCAAAGAAGACAGATCAATATCAACAACATTCAGTCTGTAAAACAAGTCTTGTCTAAATTTTCTAGATTCAACTAACTTTTCAAGATTCTCATTTGTAGCTACAATAATTCTGCCATTAAATTGTCTTGACTTAGTATCACCAACCCTATAAAAAGTTCTTGATTCTAATACCCTAAGTAATTTAGCTTGCGCTTCCAAGGGCATATTGCTTATTTCATCTAAAAATATAGTACCATTTCCTGTTTCTTCAAAAAAGCCAATACTATCTTCTCTAGCATCTGTGTAAGCTCCTTTTCTGGAACCAAACAATTGAGACTCAAGCAAATTTTCATTTATATTTGTAATATTTATTGGAAAAAATGGACTGTTTTTTCTATTACTGTTATAATGCACTGCCTTAGCAATTAATTCTTTTCCAGTTCCTGTTTCTCCAGTTATTAAAACTGGTTGTTCTTGGTCTGGATTTTTTATTATATTACCCAAAATTATAAAAATAGATTTCATCTCTTGTGATTTTCCAACTATTAAGCCATGTTCAGAATTTTCTCCTATATTATACACAAATGGCTTATATTCCATTTCATGTTTTAACTCAGTTTGAGGCTTTGATTCATTAATAATTGACGCATCAAGTTTAGGAACTTGATCTTGTGAAGTACCATTAATTTTTAAGCCAAATGATCTATAATATTTCTTAGAAACTAAAGATGATAAATCCAAATCTTCTTGGTTTATTCCTAACTTTTCACAAATTCTATCTAAATCTTGTGGATAACGAAGAAAGCTTCTGCCATTTTTATAAGTATAATATCGTTGGTAATCAAAACTCAGATTAACCAATATATTATCAATGCTACCATATTTTTGCCCTGCTTTTTTATTTAATAATCTGCCAAACTCTTCTCTTGTAGTAATTTTTCCATTATCAGTCATAAGATTAAAACCACAATAAAATTTAAAAGTCTATCCAATAGAAAAGAAGATAAATAAATTAGAAACTAAATTAATTATGACATTAAAGTTTTATAACACATTAACAAGAAAAGTAGAAGAGTTCAGACCAATAAACAATAAAGAAGTAAAAATGTTTGTATGTGGCCCGACAGTTTACGATTATGCACATATTGGAAATGCAAGAACATTTACAAATTTTGATTTTATTGCAAAATATTTAAGATATAAAAATTACAAGGTTTTTTACTTGCAGAATATAACAGACATAGACGACAAAATAATAAAAAAAGCAAATGAAGAAAAGACTGGTTGGGATAATATTTCAAGAAAATATGAAAAAATATTTTTAGAAGACATGAAATTGCTAGGAAACGATGCTGTAAGCAAGTATGCAAGAGCTACAGATTATATTCCAGAAATAGTATCTCAGGTAAAACGATTAATAGAAAAAGGAATTGCATATAAAATCTCAGATGGTTACTATTTTGACTTGTCTAAATTCAGAGAATATGGTAAATTAGCAAAAAGGACTTCTTTAGAAGAAGATGATGCAGTTTCAAGAATAGATGAAAACCCAGAAAAAAGAAACAAAGGTGATTTCTGTTTATTAAAATTTTCAAAACCAGAAGAACCAGTATGGCATACTGAATTAGGCGATTCAAGACCGGGATGGCATATAGAAGATACAGCAATAACAGAAAAAGAATTAGGCCAGCAATATGATTTACATGGGGGAGCTATAGATTTAATATTTCCACATCATGAAGCAGAGATTGCACAAATGGAAGCAATTTCAGGAAAAAAACCATTTGTAAAATATTGGTTACATACAGGATTCTTACAATTTAATAAGGAGAAAATGGGAAAATCAAAAGGAAATTTCTGGATAGTTAGAGATGTTATAAAAAAATACAATAAACAGATAATAAGATTCATGTTTTTGTCAACACATTATAGGAAACCATTGGAATTTTCAGAAGAGTCTTTAGAACAAGCAAAAAATTCACTTCAAAAATTAAATGAATTCATGCTAAAATTAGAAAATTGCAAGTCAAAATCAAAAGATAATATAGAATTGGATGAATTACTGGGAAAAGCAAAAAAAGAATTTGAAAATGCAATGGATGACGATTTTGAAACTCATAATGCAATTACAGTAATATTTGGATTTACAAAAGAAATAAATAAATTAATAGCAGAAGAAAAATTATCAGAACTAGATATAAAAAAAATAAAAGAATTAATGCTAAGTATAGACAAAATATTTGGAATTTTAGAAACAGAAACAGAAATACCTGACGAAATAAGTCGCCTGGTTGATTTACGGGAAGAAGCAAGAAAAAATAAAAATTTTAAATTAGCAGACGAATTGCGTGAGTCTATTAAGTCACAAGGCTATTATATAGATGATACAAAAGGCATGCCAATAATAAAAAAACTATAAACTAATTTGTTTTAAAAATTGCAGCATATAAACTGGATAAACTTTAGATAAGTTATAAGTTCTATGTTTAAGTTCCCAATTAAGTATTCCAATAACAAATTCCTCATCAGTAAAAGAAGTTTTGCTAAATGAGCTTTTCCAATTTTCATGTGTCCCATTTAAATATCCTTTTACTTTTAGATGTTCAAACCAAACATCAGAATAATCTTTTCCAGAAAAATCATCATGAAAATCATAAACTAATGCTCTTGGTCTTGGTCTTACATAATGCATTAAAGCAAACTGTGAAGAATTCTTTAAATTTTCAGAGATTTTTAAATAACAGTTTTCAGGATTTCTGAATTTTTCTTTGGTTTCATAAGAAAGGTAATTACCAGCAATATAGACTAATTCATCTTTATCTACATCAAAAGATCTGCCATCTAAGAATAATTGTGAAGGACAATTTGGGGAAACAACAGCAGCAAATTCAAGATTTGTTCTTACAGGAATATAAAGATCTGATTGTCTTTTTATTAATGGAGAATGTATAAGTAATTCTAGAGGGCTGTCACCATATGCAATTTTTGAATTAAAATTTTCTTTTTCTAAATCTAAAGACAAAGCAATAGCTTGAAGAACTAATCTATCAATATCACTTAAACTAAAAAGCAACTTTTCAGATAATGGGACTAAATTCTTGACTTCTCTAATAGGAATATTTGGAAGATAAAATTTATATCTTACATAATTAAGCAATAGTTCATCTCTGAAATCTTCTTTAAAACTCGGTCCTATTATTATTTTTTCTACTATCCGTTCATCAATATAACCTCTTTGCTCAAAATTATCTGAAAAACTATACATTTGTTTCTTAGCAGGACTTAAAAGACTAAACAAATTAAGATTATTAAAAATATCAGGCTTTAGTTTGTCAAATTCATGATTTGCATTTACAACACTAAAAATACCATACTTACTTAATGCTTCTTTAATTATATTTATAAATTTATTTCTTCTATAATTGTAATCAGAAATAAAATCTGTTAAATCAGCTTTAGGCAAAGAAATATGTTCTGTCATCGTTTTGTTAAAGATAGTAAAAACAAAGTATATATAAACATTTTTAAATTTAGCTTTCTACTGCTGTATCTTGCTACAAAAGACATTTCTATTCTCCAAATCCGCCATGTCCCATATGTGGCATTCCACCAGGACTAGGTTTACTTCCAGAAGCTAAAACATCATCTATTCTCAAAATTAATTCAGCAACTTCTGAAGCAGATTTTATAGCCTGTGTTTTAATTTTCAATGGTTCAATTACTCCCCTTTTCCATGCATCTACAACTTTTCCAGTAAATACATCCAATCCAGCCCAGACTTGTCCTTTATCATGTGAAGCTTTAAGTTCAGTTAAGCTATCTATAGGATCTAATCCTGCATTTTCAGCTAAAGTTATTGGTATTGCTTCCAAAGCATCTGCAAAAGCCAACACAGCTAATTGTTCTCTTCCGCTTAAGGAATTAGCAAATTTTCTTAATCCTCTTGCTAATTCAACTTCAGTAGATCCGGCACCTGCAACAACTTTTCCAACTTTCAGTGCTGCAACCATATCACCAATAGCATCCTTAATTGCTCTTTCAACCTCATCAACAACATGCTGTGTTCCGCCTCTAATAAGCATAGTTACAGCTTTAGCTTTTTTACATCCTGTTACATAAGTTAATTCTTCTCCTCCAAATTTCTTTTCCTCAACCAAAGCAGCAAAACCAAGATCACTAGCTGATAAATCATTTAAATTACTCACAAGATTTCCACCAGTAGCTCTTACAAGTTTATCCATATCACTCTTCTTTATTCTTCTTGCAGCATAAATTCCTTTCTTAGCTAAATAATGTTGTGCTAGATCATCAATTCCCTTTTGGCAGAAAACAACATTAGCCCCGGATTTTACAACTTTCTCAACCATGTCTTTTAACATTTTATCTTCCATATCTATGAAAGCCTGCATTTGGTTAGGATCTGTAATTTGTATTTTTGCATCTATCTCTGTATTTTTTACTTCCAAAGCAACATCAAGTAATGCAATTTTAGCATTGTTTATTGCATTAGGCATTGCAATATGTACTTTTTCTTTATCTAAAACTAAACCATCAATTAATTCAGAATCTTCTATACCAGCACCAACTTTCTTTTCAAGTTTAATATTATCAGCATCTATTGCCACTTCCCCATTTTTTTCTTCCATAATACTTTTTATTGCCTTAACAATTAATTCACTTAATCTATCTTTAGCAACTTCTGCACCTTTTCCAGTCATAGCAGTCATTGCAATATTTTTCAAAAGATCAGTATCTTTAATACTTATTTTTACAGCAATATTTCCAAGAATATCCTGTGCCTTTTCAGCAGACATTCTGTATCCTTTTATAATAATTGTTGGATGTATATTTTTTTCTAATAATTTTAAAGCATTGCTTAATAATTCACCCGCAAGAATAACTGCAGTCGTAGTACCATCCCCAACCTCATTTTCTTGAGTCTTAGCAACTTCAACAACCATTTTAGCAGCAGGATGTTCTATCTGCATTTCCTGAAGTATTGTAACTCCATCATTAGTAACAACTATATCTCCTAGAGAATCAACAAGCATTTTATCCATTCCCTTAGGTCCCAAAGTTGTTCTAACTGTCTCTGCTACAGCTTTAGCTGCCATAATATTCATTTTTTGTGCGTCTCTGCCAGCAGTTCTTTGGCTTCCTTCTGATAAAATATAAATTGGTTGTTGTTGATTTGTCATTTTTCCTCCAATGAAGTCTTAACTCAAAACTTATAATTCTTTCTCTAAATTAGACTATATTCTCTATAACAGAAAAATATATAAAGGTTAAAATTCTCTATGAAATCACATTTGAGTGGTTACAAAATGAACTTAACAAGAACTTTAGCAAATTATGCAGCAGCAGGTTATTTAGGACTTAGTTCTCTAGTCGGATGTATAGAAATGAACCAGGGAAAGGTTGCAAATTTAGAAGACGCATTAGAAAACCAGAATTATGCTCTTGGAATCCAGGGTGTTGTTAATGGCAGCATGGCACAACCCTTAGTTATTAATTTTACAGAAGCAATAAAGAATAATGAATGTAAAAAAGAGTCATATACTGAAAATGGAATAAAAAGAGATAGATTAATTTGTGTAGATAAGGCAAATGGTGCAAGATTAGAAGTAGTTTATAGTTTTGATTACGCAGGAAATGTTGTAAAAGTTATAGTAAAAAATCTAGCAATTATATACAATCTTGGACCGGATGGCAAACCTGTTGATGTTTTAGTAAATAATATACTACCAAAATCTGAATAATTTCTATTGTATATTTATAGTAAAAATATTAAAATTATGAGAATCAATAAGATTTATGGCTGAATTTAAAACATTAATGACTTATTTACAAGATAAGTTCAAAAAATCTGCATACAATATCAGGACTAATTTAGAAGAAAGTGTAAAAGAAGATTTTGAATTTAGAAATCTAAATACAAATTTAAAAGAGGTATATGGATTAATGGAAGATTATTATTTTAAAAAAAAATACATAAAAGAAAGATACGGAGAAACTATCTTATTTTCTAAAAACAATGAGAATTTAACAATAAACTTAACTTATTTTCAGAAAAATTTAAGAATAACTATTATAGAAATAAAAACTTAAATTAATTTAGACTTTATTTCATTAACAAATCTTTTAACTGTGTTAACCAGATGTTCAGGCTGTGTTTTCAGGATTTCACAGGATTTTTCAATTATATTTCCATCATAAGTCTCTTTGCTTTTTAACTCTAACTTAACAGATTTATTTTTCTTTACAACATCTTTCCAGATATTAAATAATTCCTCAATCCTTGCAGGTATTTGTTTTTTATTGCATTGAAGCAATTCACTAAGCTCTTTTATTATTAGTAAGTCTTTATTCTCTTCTTCAAATGCTTTTTTACCAGCAACAAATTCTATTCTGACTATGCTATCCGATATTTTAGTAGATTTTAAAATTTTTATTTTTTCAGCTTCTTTAGTATTATCTAAATGTGTTCCACCGCAAGCTTCAACATCAACACCAGTTATATCTACTATTCGTAATTGTTGTCCGATAGGAACTCCTCCCTGATAAATTGCAAATCCATATTTCTTTTCAGCATTTTCTCTTGGCATAAAACTTTTATGAATTAGAATACTTTGTTTAATTAATTTATTAGCTTCTTCTTCTATTTTTTTTAATTCTTCATCAGTTAAACTTTGATAATGAGTTATATCAATATGCGCTTTCTCAACTGTTTTTTTTGCTCCAGCCTGATTAATATGTTGTCCTAAAATTCTTCGTGCTGCAGCATTAACAATATGCGTAGAAGTATGGTGCTGTGCTAATTGTAATCTTCTTTCAGAATCAATCTTTCCTAAAACATTTTCATTAACTTTTAAATTATTATTTTCTAAAACATGAACAATAATTTTTCCTTGTTTAAAAACATCTAAAACATCGAATATTCTACTATCGCTTATACGCTTTATTGAACCTAAATCATGCAACTGACCACCAGAAGTCGGATAAAAAACAGTTTTATCTAATATAATTTTATTTCCAATAACTTTTAAAATCTTAGCTTTAAATTCACTTAACTTATAATCATCGTAATACAATGCTTTAGTTTCTGGTAAATTTTCTAAATCTAAAATTTCTTCTTTCTTAGTTTGATGCTCCTGTAATTTATTTTCATGCCTACTCGCTACCAAACCATAGAAATTATCTGGTATTTTAATTCCTAATTGTGAAGCTATTAACTCGGGAGAAATTCCATTACTGTCATATAACTCAATTAGTTTTTCAGTATTTATCTTTTGTCCATTTTTAACTATCTTGTCTATTATAGATTTCGCCTTCTGTTTATTAATATTATATTTATTCTTCTCTACATATAGAATTTTCTTAACTTCATCTAAGTTTTCAGATAATTCAGGAAATTGTTCTTTTAATTCTTTGGCGTGTTCTTTACAAACATCAAATAAATCAATATTCCAATTATTTTTTTCTATAAATTCAAAACATCTTCTAGCTAAAATTCTTAAATTATATGCACCACCAACATTAGAAGGCAAACCTCCATCATTAAAAACAACTAATAAACTTCTAGCATGTTCTCCAATACTATAAAGCTGACTTAAAGGTAAAATTTTATTTTTTAGATCATTAACTTTCATTCCAACTTTTTCAGCAACATCTTCCCATGCTTTTTCTAAATCTTCAGTTTCATCAACATTCAAATAACCAGCATAAGGAATATATTTAGCCATTAATTTTTCATCAGTTTTTAATCCAGTTTTTTCATATAAATATTTCATGACATTAGGAAAAGTTGCATCATAAATTGTAGGGCTTCCTTGAGAAAACCATGCACACCTTTCCTGCCCCATTCCCATATCTAAAACTTTTATTTGTAATTCTTTATTTCCATCAGGAGTTTGTTCATACATCATATAAACCTGATTTCCTATTTCTACTCCTCTGGAAAAAAATTCCATACAAGGCCCAAAATTTCCGCCGCCAGCCCATGCATCCTCATGAAAAGTAATCTCTTCATTTGGTAAACCTAAACCTTTTTTCAACCATGTATGAATTTCTTCCAAAACTTTATTTTGATTCCATTCATCTTTAGATACAAATTGATGTTGTCCTATCATGACAAATCCAGTATTGTGACTTCCAGTAATTCCAACATTATCAATATCAACAAATCTTAAACAAAATTGAGGAATAACTAATTTTTTAGCAGGAGGTTTTACTTCTCCAGAAATAACAAATGGCTGAAAAGCAGCAATACTTGCTATAGTATATTCCATCGTGGGATTCCATCTTGCAACTAAAGGATATCTTTCAATTGGTGTATATCCAAATTTCTTAAACATTGAAGAAAATTCTTTCCATACATCAAGATAACTTAACTTATTTTTAGCAGGAGTATTTCCAATAAACCTAAATCCTCCAGAACATAAAGAATCACCACAAACATTCTGATCTTTATTTACAGTCCAATAAAATTTTTCACATTTGCTGCATTGTTTTCTTGCAAAACCTTCTTTTTTCAAATATTGTACTGCATAATATTTTTCTGGATTTTTAGAAGCAATTTTTTTAAATTCTTTCTTCTGTTCTTTGTCTGTTAACATGAAAATTAGTAACAAATTAGATATTTAAATTTAACCTACTTTCTAAAACAGAATTTTTTGGTAAATAAATTATTCCATTTCCTTTCTCAAATTTATTAAAATAATTATTATCTGGAAAATTTCTTTTACCAACATAAATATATGGTCCGGTTTTTACATCAGAAATTTCAAATTGATTAATCCATTCCCAATCGAAAATCCAAGCTTCTCTGTTAAATATTAAATCTTTTATTCTCTTTCTATTTATTTTTTTAATAGGCATCTTTAAATCATAAAGTAAAAAGGCCCAAAATAATTTTAGATCATTGTTTATATTTTTAAAATAGTCAATTTGATAACTATGGACTGCAAAATTTAAAGAATATTCTCTGTACCTACTTTTGATTTCAACACCAAATTTATTGTCAATTAAGTCAATACCATTGTATGTAAAAGAAGATAAACCTAAGGATTCTCCTAACCATTTCCTATGTTCATAATCAATCAAAGTTCTAAAAATACTAGGTTTCATATAATAAGAAAATAAGATTGAGTTATAAATATTTTCAATTTAGAAAGATTTAATTAAGTTACCATATTAATAAATACATGAATGAATTAGAAATCTCAGATTTTACCAAAATAGAAAATTACCTTAAGATAAACGATAGGGCTTCAGTAAGAAGAGTTTTTGAATTCTTAAGGGGAGAAGGATTAATCACTTATCTAATTGGAAGTATTTTACAAAAAAGACAAGATTATAGAGACATAGACATAATGTGCCAATATGAAGAAAATCCAGATAAACTTCTTGGAATATTAAGAAACAATCCAAGATTATTAAATACAGAAAATTTAAAATTCAATATTTTAGAAACTGGGCCTGGAACATACCTAATCTGGGAATATAGGTTTACAATATATTCAAAAAATGATTCATCAAAAATAGATTTAGGAATATTGCCTAAAAAAGGTTGGGAAGCCTGGCAGAAAATGTGTAAAGATATAATAAAGGAAATGTAAATATTTTCACTTATTTATTTTCTAATATTTAAGTAAAACAACACTAGAAATAAAATTTTTTGTTTCTATAAATTTTAGGTTTGTTTTATTTAAATTTTCAAACAAGATTCTCTTTAATCTTCGGTTGATAGATTTTTACGATGTTATAGATTTTTACGATGTTATTTTCATGGTCTGGCTCTTCGATATATTTTTGTTAAAAAAATATTTTCTACATCATCAGCCGTTGTTTGAAGAGAATCTTCAAACAAAAACCTTTATGACCCAATAATATTATATTTTATTAAATTTTTCAATGATTTTATATACAAAATAATCTTCAAAAGGTTTATAAACTTTTTACTCTTAATTTTCTTTGTAGGTAAGGAACTTAGCAAACGCACCCAATCAACAAGGAAGTCATAAGCGACAAATTGTTGCGGGTTGTGAGGAAAGTCCGCCCACTTAGGCGCTTGTCGTCTACCGATATTCGGGTTTGCCCATAAGGGTTCCTGAAAGGGAAGGCAACTTTATAGAAACGACACGGCCAATAGAATTGGAATGATACAAAGAAGGCACAAGAAATTGTTGCTGAGTTAACTTGCTGACGTCTCTATTGGATACGATGAAACGAAAGACCTGAACAGTGCAAGCAGAAGGTCGGATTAACGAAATTCGCTTAACCGAAATATGCGCTTAGTAGAATGTTAAGAAAAAGCATCGCGGCAACGCACGTCACATGACTTAGGTCTTACGACAACACGTTTACGTTTGGCTTTTACAAAAGGTGGCTTATTCCTTGCCTACAATATTAAATAAAAATAATTGTCTTTAAGGGAGATAACTTAATATCTATAGTTAAGGACTTAATATTTACCCAAAAATTTATAAAAATACAAAGAGAAATGATTTATCTTGAAAAAAATTAATGGCTTATGCTATATATAAATCATTTTAACCTAAGAATTTACAAAGTATTATAATTTTATTATTTATTAATTTCAGCCTAGATACAAATAAAATAATTTCTAAGCTAAAAAAGTCTTAGGAATATATTTAAATAACAATCAATTAAAAATCATATAGATTAAGGATAATAAAAAAAGAAGATTTAGATGATTGTATAAAATTAAGCAGAGATTCTTGGCCAAATTGGTGGGAAAAAAATAGAATTTTGGGAAAAAAGCACATTAAAAAATGCATAAAAGAAAATCATGGGCTTGTTGCAATAATAGATAACAAAGTTAATGCATTTTTAATTTGGGATCAACTTTGGAATAAAATACACTTGCAAGATATTCATGTTGAAAAAAGGTATCAAAGAAAGATGATAGGTAAAAGATTACTTGAAAAAATGATTAAAATTGGTAAAAAGGAAGGATTAAAAGGAATTATTAGTGATTGCGATATAAAAAATAAGGTGTCTATATTATTTCACATAAAAAATAAATTTAAAAAATGTGGTTATATTAAAAAGAACTGGGATAATGAAGACTCTTTTGTCTTTTCAAGAAAGATTTAGTCACACCAAAAATAAAAACTACTCCTTCTTTTCCCCATAAATTAGAAACTATTTTTTTCTTAACATTAAATCCAATAGAAGATAAAAAATGTTTATAAAAATGTCTAGCCTTTATATTCCAAGTATCAGTTTCCACCCAAACACCAGCAACATTTAATCCTTTCTTTTTCCAGTAAGACCTTACTTTCAAATAAGAATCATTAAGAAGTTTAGTACTAATATATTTGCTTTCATATTCCTTTTTAACTGCAGTCCATGAAAGCATTAGTAAAATTTTATCCTCGGAAGTATCATAAAGATACCATCTAGTAAAACCCACAATTTCATCTTTAATTTTAGCAGCATACCATTGCGCAGATGGATAATTTCCGCTTTTAATAACCCAATTTAAAAGTAAATTATCATTTTTAAAAATTGAATTTTCCTTAGGATAAATCCTTCGTATTAAGGGAAGCAATTTAGGAATATCTTTCTCTCTTAAGCAGACAATTGACAAATCACCCATAGAATTTAAATAAAATCTTAGAATATAAACATATCGAAAAATAATTCTACAGCATAGAAATTTATTTAAATAAATTACAATCACAAATTACCATGATAGTTAAAAATTTAGAGGTATCTGAAATAATTCTTACAAAAGTAAATTCAAAATCAGGAGAGATGGAATTAACAATTAAGTTCACAAATGATTCTCCTTTAATTATGAATGCAAAAATAGATGAAGAGTTTGAATCAATAATAAATAAAATAATAAAAACAGTAAAAACTTCAAAAGTTCCAAAAGATGATGACCAAGATGGCATTTTAGGCGGAATAACAATAGTTAATTTAAAAAACGAAGAAGAATTAAAGGAAAAATTACCAAAAAGATTTATTATGTTAGATAATAGATTAAATATTTTGAATAAAACAAAAACTGCAAATGAATATATGAAATTATTTTCGCAAGTAAGTACAATGCAAGAAATATTATATCAAAAAAATAATACCTTATAATTATAAGCCAAATTTATACAAATATAATTCTATAACAACTACAGCAATAATTATTATTAAAACAATCATAGGTTTCATTTCTAATTTCGTACTTTTAACATCTTCAAAATATCTTAAAATGCCGCCACCAGAACTTGGTAAATTTATTTTATTATCTGCCATAAATTTTTAATAAAGAATTAATATATAAAACTACTGGATTTTAAAATATAGCAACCAAATGAATTGCTGTCAGTCAATCAATAAACATAAAAAATATCTCATCACTTTGTTGATTGACTATATCAAAAATACATTTTTTTAAAGAATAATTCTTAAATATAATAAGCATGAATTTAAATTCTATGATAGTGGATTTTGTATCTAAATTTATTAAAGACATTAGTAAAGAAAGTCCAGTATATTTCCAAAGAGATAATGATTTATATATTGCATCAGAACAAGCAATCGGAAGATTATATCATGGGTTAAAACAAAAAGGCATTGAAAATGAATTAAAAAATGACGATTCTAGAATTGTAAATTTGATTAGTTCTCATGATGGAGAATTTATAATAAATAATGAAGATAGAAGGAAACTAAGAGAATTAATATTTTTACAGCCATATGAAATTCCAGAAAATACAGCAAAAATAAGAGAACAAATAAATGATGAAGACATAAGATTATTTTTCTATGCACATGAAGATAAAAGAAGATTTGGATACACCTTCAATGGAACAACAGCATATTTAGAAAATGCATATAAAATGAATATTGAAAAATATTTAGAAAAAATAAGAGAAAAAGAAAGAAATATTTTAAAAAAGCTAGAAGAAATTGCAGAAAGAAAACCAGAAAGTAATCTAGATCAATGGGGAAAAAATAATTTCAAACAACATCAAATGGAAGCCTATTATAAAATAACATTACCTGGATTTCACATAATAACCCCAAATATGGAAATTCAATTCCCACATGGATTTGAAGAAAAAACAAAAAGTGTTGGAACTTGGGGAGAAACTCCAAAAAATCCAAGACACGAATTCTCACCAAGAATGTTTGGATATAAAAAAGGAAATTACAGTGATTCATATTATAAATTGCATATAAGAACAGAAGATATTTTCCGTTTCTCATTTGATAAAGAACAATTATTAAAAAATGAAGCTAGAGAATGGCTTGCAGCTTATGATAAAGAATTTTATAAAATAATATCAAATTTTTCAGATATTCAAGAAATTTTAAGAATATTGAATAAATCTTATAATATGTTAAATAAATCTGAAACTTAAAAAATTTTCTATTAATAATGTAAATATTTCTATTGTAAAAACTTTTCATAATTTTGGAAATATTCTTCCAAACGCTTTTTAAGTTTAAAAATATATAATATTTAAATTGACTGAAAATAAACTAAAAATTCATTATTGGGAAATGCCAGAAGATTTATTTATAGAATTAAAAGAAGAAGAACACAAAAAATTATTTTCAATTATTCAATCTAAATTATGTTCAAAATATAAAAACTGTAATTATGTATTATTAAAATGCCCAAAATATCATGCTCAAAGATTATTTAATCAAGAAATTAGATTTACAATAAAAGAATTGGAGATTTTAAGAAAATTTGCAGATATTTCTGAAGAAGAGATTGAAAATAACATTGAAAATATAGGAAATCATGAAGACGGAACTATAATAAAAAACCCTAGATTTCCATTTAATTTAAAAGATATAATCTATGTAGCATCACATTTAATGTTTGATGGTTCATATAGGTATAAAAAAGGAAATTATTTTTATGTGCATGAAACAAGTTTATTAGAATATCATAAAATGAGATTAAATAATTTTGGCGAAGTTCCAATTAATTTTATAGAAAAAGAAGAACAATTATATTTTTCTTATACAATAGCGTTTATTGCTTCCAAATTATTGGAAATTAATGATTTCAGATCATTGAAAGTTACTCTATCAAACAAATTCAAAATATTAGTTAAAGAAAATAAGGAATTATTAGATGAATTTATTAAAGCAATGATAATTAATGAAGGTTATATAGAAGATAAAATAAGAATAGAACTTGGAGATAATGAAGAGTTTGTCAAGGATATTTATGAAGTAGTCTCTGTTTTTTATAAACTAAATAATCTTCGTCATAGATTTAGGTCTATAGAATTTAAAAAAGTAAATAAAAAATATGTAAATACTAAATCATGGATCATAGAGATCAATCCAACTAGTTTTCAATTGTTATATGAGTCAATAAATCCATTACCAATAGATTATAAACAAATTAATTTTGAACTTTTATATAAAAGAAAAACAAGAACTTGGTCACAAAGAAAGGTGAAACAAAAAAACTTATCGTAAAATCCTTGTTAGAAAAACCCAAAAGTATAAATGAATTAGCTTGTAAGCTTTGTATAAAAAATGCTACAATAAGGACTCATATAAATAAAAAACAGAAACTAATTAAGTCATTAACAATTTTAAGAATAGTCAAAAAAATAGAAGAAAAAATATTAATCCGTGGTGGTTATGCTAAAACAAAAATTTATGGAATAGTTGATAAAGAAAAAGCAAATAAATTCTTAGAAAAATAAGTATATATTATAAAATATATATCATACTATACACGACGCCCACGCCGGCCACCCTTTCTTCTACAAGTATCAGTTGGAAAAGCAGTAACATCTTCAATTATCCCAATTCTAAATCCAGCTCTTGATAATGCTCTTACAGCAGCATTTGCACCAGGTCCAGTACTAGTAGGCCCATTGCTTCCACCAGGAGCTCTTACTTTTATATGTAAAGCATTTACTCCTTTTTCTTTAGCTTGTTCAGCAGCAATTCTAACAGCATTCATAGCTGCAGTTGGAGAACTTTCTAACCTATGAGCTTTAACAACCATGCCACCAGAAGCCATTCCTAAAGTTTCTGCACCAGAAATATCAGTTATATGAATTACAGTATTATTATAACTAGAATAGATATGGGCAACTCCCCATCTTAGTTTTCCCATGTCTCTATTATTCATCATTCTGTAACCTCTACAACTAATTCTTTTTGTATTTTTTCTAAAACTTCTGCTTCTTTAGCTTCTTCTGGTTTTTCCTTTGATCCTTTTCCTTTCATCT
Source organism: Candidatus Woesearchaeota archaeon (assembly GCA_018302105.1). Classification (GTDB taxonomy): domain Archaea; phylum Nanobdellota; class Nanobdellia; order SCGC-AAA011-G17; family GW2011-AR18; genus JAGWAD01. Next base: position 37,912 of record JAGWAD010000009.1, on the reverse strand, counting down.
TCTTTTCTTTTGATCTTTCAGGATGGTCTTTATCATTTAAATTTGAGTTTGGATTAAATTCTATTTTATGCTCTTCTTCTAAAGAAACCAAATACGAAGGCACTGTAATCTTTTTTCCATTAACTAAAATATGGCCATGAACAATAAATTGTCTTGCTTGTTTAGGTGTTAAAGCAAAGCCCTTATTATGAACTAAAGTCTGTAATCTTCTTCCCAATAAGTCACTTGTCTTCAATCCCAATAACGATTCTAAGGTACTTCCTTCAGTTAATAAACCATACTTTACAAGCCTGTCAATTAATTGTTTTTCCTCAATAAATGCCTGTTTATTATTTTTACTTTTTTCCCTAATCAAAGTTTTTGCTTGTGATTTTATTCTTCTTATTTCAGAAACAAATTTCCAGATTTCTTTTTTATTTTTTAAACCATAATTTCTTTTTATGCCTCTTTCTTCATCTATCCTTGCTTTTTGCCATGGATGTGCCGGGCCTTTGTATTTTTTTCTTGTTTTTCTTGGATCTCCCATTTTATCCTGCCTTTCCTACTTTAGTAGTTTTACTTTTTACACCAACAGCAGTGCCCCTTCTAAAGTGAGATCTTGTTCTCTGTCCTCTTACAGGCTGTCCGGCAGCATGCCTCATACCTTTGTAAAGTTTTAATTTTTTCATTCTCTTTATAGTATTTTCAATATTAAATTTCAGATCAGAACCAAGCAAATGACCTGTTTCACCAGTAATAAAGTCTAATCTATTATTTAACATCCATGAGGGTAATTTATTTTCTTTTAATACAGCTTCTATATCTCTTGCTTCTTTATCGCTTAATAATCCAGCTTTTTTCTTTTTGTCAATTTTTAATAGGTTACATACAGAATTAGCAACATTAAAACCTATTCCATGAACTTTTAAAAGTGCTCTTGCTATTGATTTGTTTCCATCCAAATCTGTATTAAATACCCTTAAAAAAGGTTTTATTTCCTGTTTTGTTTCTGTCATTATTTGTTAAAGATTAACGCCTTATTTATAAAGGTTTTTATTAAGTTGTCTTAATCAGGTTGTTTTGGTTTTTCTTCACTTAATAATTTGATAAGAATATCATTTAAAAATCCTAAATTCTAAAAAACAAAAATTGATAGAATTAATAGTTCATCCTTTTACAAATAAACTATGTTTCTCATTTCCTTCCAATTCTAGTAATATTCTTCTTATTATTGCTTTTTCAGGATCTGGCAATAATGGCACTCTATTTTTAACATCTTCAAAACTTTCAAAAGGTTTTTCACTTCTTGCTTCTAGTATACTTAACATATGTCTTTTTCCAATTCCAGGCAGTAATTCTAACTGATGCACTCTCATATTTATAGACCCTGCATTATTATAAAATTCAACAAATTTTTTCTCATCCTTCTTAACAAGGTCTTCTATAATAAAATTTAATTCAGATTTAGCAGTTTCTGTTAATTTTGTTATAGGTATTCTTCCAGCTATATGGTGGATTTTATCTCTTTTACCTTCCCCAATATAAACTTCTTCATGGATTTGTAGAAATATATCTTTTTTTGGAACTAATTCTAATATAACTAGATTATTTTTGCCTAGAGCTTGAGCTATAGAAGTCTTCAGATGTATCGGTCTCTTGTCGAATGGATATCCATGAGGCAAAAAATCTAATATTATTGCATGTTCTTCTTTCATTGTCATTTTGTCTTAATTTACACATTTTATTTACTGCTTATAGCTTCCAAAATTTGATTTATCTCTTCTTGTTTTAATGATAATGCTTCACCTGAAAATATTATTTTCAAACTTTCAGGATCAGTTGGCATTAAATCTATAATCTTTATTATATGCCTGTCTCTTAATTTAGATATGTTTAAGCTCTTGATTTTCTCATACAATGAATCAACTTCTTTTTTATTTAATTTTGTAAATTCACTTAAATAAACATGAACTTTCTCAGCTCTGAAATTTAATTCTTTTCCATTTTTTTTAGTCTCATCTAACATATGCCTTACTCCAGACATAGCTATTGGTTTTTGTTCCATTACTTCAACATCAACATCTACCATTTTATAACCTCTTCAGATGTATTGGATGAACTATCAATGATTTTCGCATATTGCCATCCCTAATCTGAACTTCATAACAATTTCCTTTTTTTCCATCAACTGTACCAACCCTTCCATGAAATCTTGGATGATACATACCATTATGCTTACTTGGCTCAGCAACTAAACAAACTTTATCTCCTGTTTTAAATTGCTGAAAATATTTTACTAAACTAAGCTTTCCTTTTTCTCTATAGTTCTTTGCTAACTTGTGTCTAGTCTTCCTTCTAAATCCGCCTATTCTTTTAACCATAGCAGTTTGAAAGAAATCAATCTATTTAAAGCTTATTATTCACTTGAACCAATAGAATATAGTCAACCAACAAACAGTAATTTAGTTTTTTGAGTTTTGTTTTTTAAAATTATATTCCAAGATATTGTTTTATTTCCTTTTTAAGATTATCAATTATACTTTTAAGTTCTTTAGAAACCCTATCTTGTTTTTCTTCAATAACATATCTATCATAAACTGCCCTTGCTATCTTCCTTAATGGATTAGTTTTCCACTTTTGATCATAATCCCTTTGTATCTCAGCATTTATTACAAATTTTAATCTTCCATCAATAACTTTTTTCGCATCAACAAAGCCTTCTTTATAATTATTTAATTCAATACTAAGTTTCGCAAAACATTGATTGTAATCATCAACTTTTCTATCAAAATCCCATTTCAAAACTGTAGTTTTCAATCCATCTTTAGTAGTGGAATTATAAGATTTTTCAGTTAAATCATAATCATGCCTTTTAAAAAATTCTTTTATAATATTAAGGAGTTCTTTAAGGTCAAAAACACCTTCATGCAATAATTCAAGATCCTTAACAATTTTATCTGTATGAACCATTGTTTATTCTTATTTGTTCCCCTTTAATAATTTTATTAAATTATTTAAATAGTTTCATTGAACCCTTCATCATTAATTATTTGTTCTATCTTGGCTTGCAACCCTAAATTATCAGTTATAATCTCTCTAAAAACAACATTTTTACCATCAGTAAACCCCCAACCATCTTTTTGTTGTTCCAACTGAGACCACGTATTCCAATCCTTGCTTCTAAATCTTAATTCAATATATATTCCATTTTTTCCAGGAATTTTAAAATAAGGCATTGCACTACTCCAACCACCAACTTTTCCATAACCAGGATTTGGTTCATCTTTCATATTATAAGAATATAAAAAATCCTGAATTGATCCATCAACATCCCTTTTTATTTTTTCTTCAACAGGTTCAATTTTAGAAAAATAATCCGGATAATCTTTTTTTAGTAGGAGAATTTTATTTATTATTCTATCCTCAATAGATTTATCGTTTTTCATAAGTAAAAAAACCAGTAATCCAAAAATTAGAATTAAACTAAAATAAAATATTATATTTTTCAACATATAAATTTACATGACATCTAGTTTATATTATTTTTTATTACTAAAACCTATATAAATTTAAAAAATTCTTGACTTCATCCATTATTTTGTTTGTATCTTTATAAGCTGCAATTTTAATTTCTTCAACTCTGTAGCCAATAAAATATCTTTCATAAATTTTGAATATAAAACTATTTTCATTCCATGATTTATTAGCATTTATAATAACTTTAGATCCAAAAGTCAATTCTAAATCACATTTATCAAGTTTAATTCTCTGTCCGTCTTTTTCAACTTCAGCTTCATTAAGTTTGGTAATATAGAATTTAATTCCTTGTTCAATCTTAAAATATCCACTTTCCTCTTCTTTATTTAATTCCCAGACAATTTCAATTTGCTTACCATCAGGCCTTACTTTCTCAACATACTTTATTTCCTTTAAAGAAGCACCATAACTAGAATTGCCATACCACATTGTAAGACTTTTATACAATAAAGCAAGATCAAATGTTCCTCTATACTTGATCTTTGCATCCTTAATTATAACTTCCTCTTTTGGCATTATGTAAAAATCAATTTATAAATTAATAAATCTTTCCTAACCATATTCTTCTATACTTTCCTTAATAAAATTATATATTGTTGTTGCGTCTATAATTATAGGGATTAAATATTTTTTCTTAAAATTCTCTTTCATTAAGTTTTGGTAAATTGAAAATAAAAATTTATTGAATTTATTTATTCCCCACCTGTGTTTATAATCAAGCTTTTGCATCGCACTCATTTTAAGTTCTATATTGCCAACATCATAACCTTTTGCTTTTTTTATATTAAGGAATATTATTTCTACACTTATCTCTCCTTTTGCAAAATAATCTATCTCTTTATCCAGTATAAAATCAAATTTTATTTCTCCTCCATACTTGCCTGACTTGTTAGAATGTTCCTTTTCAACAAGTGTATATCCTAAAGAATCAGATTTTTGTTTTATCCCTTTATATACAGCATCTATCTTAAAAACACCATCAGCAATATTTAATTTTCTCTCAAATATTTTCTTAACATCAACCATTTATTTATACATTATAAAATTGCTTAATAACACTTTCGCTTAAATACCAAAGCTTAAAAATTCTGCTAATAATCAAAAAAAGATGGTAACTGAGTCAGATATAAAAAAACTAAGAGAGCTTAATATCAGACTGACTAAGGAAAGCATTAAAGAAGAAACTACAAGAGATATCCTTTTAATACAGACAATTCATACTATCGATGAAATTATAAAAATAATAAACAGATTAGTTGCAAATTTAAGAGAAAGATATGGTTATTATGCTCCAAGAGCTGCCAAAGAAGAAAATATAAAAATTTTAATTGATAATGTATACAAAAAAATAAAAGAAGATATTGCAATTGATTTAACAGAAAAAGATTTGAATTCAATGATTGAAATAGCAAAAGAAATAGAAAGTTTATCAAAATTATTTGAATCACAGGAAAGTTATCTTGAATCATTAACTAAAGAAATATGCCCGACTTTAGCAGAAGCTGCCACACCATTAATAGCTTCTCGTTTAATAGATAAAGCAGGTTCATTAAAACATCTTGCAGAATTGCCTTCCTCAACAATTCAGGTTTTGGGAGCAGAAAAAGCATTATTCAGGCATTTAAAGACAAAAGCCAAACCGCCAAAATTCGGGGTAATATTTAGCCATCCGACGATTTCTAAAGCTCAATTAAAGGATAAAGGAAAAGTAGCAAGAAAATTAGCAAGTGAAATCTCAAAAGCAGCAAAAATAGATTTTTTTAAGGAAAAATAAGGTTTTTTGAGACATGACTATTTAGTAACAACAAATAGAAAGGCTTTTTAATTATTGTAAATACTAAAAGATATGCATATTAAGACAAAAGCTAGAAGAATGGATATTCCACTAGGAATTATTCTCGCAACAAAAAATACATTGAATAAAAAAGATTTTTTGGATGGAAGATCTGATGAACAAAGATTAAGGCGTAATATAATAATCTCTGTAACTGGACCAAAATGTTCAGGCAAAACAACTGCAGCAGATAAACTCAATCAATTACTAATTGAAGCAGGTTATGCAGCAATTACTAGCAGGGCATCAAAAGATTCTTTAGAAGTATATAAGGGCTGCAGAGAAAATTTAGTCAACCAGCAAGAACAATACAAAGAAATTAAATGGTACGATGTTGTAAATGCAATAAGAGCTGAAAGTGCATCTGCATTAGAACGAAAGGTAATACCTTCTCTTAAGGAAGATGAACATAAAATAGCTATACTTACTAGATATTGTCTTCCCGATACATTAGTAAAACAAACATTATTAGGCGCACCAATTCAGGCAGTGGCTCAATATTTAAGAGGAATTAAAACACTTAAGGAAGAACCACAAAGCGGATACATCAAGCCGAATATTGTTCTTGTATTCTTCTGTAATGGTGCTGAAGCAAGAAATAGGTTAATATTAAGACACAAAAAGGAAATGAGGGGAGAAGTAACGCAATCCATTGATGAATATTTTTCACAAAAAATAGATGAAGAAATTGATGCCTATAAGAAATTAAGCGGATATAATGAAACTCTTTTTGATAATACAATACCTTTCATAACCAAATCTACAAAAAAGCTACAGGCATATCCAGGAGAAATATATTTTATAAATACAGCTACAAATTTAGATTACATAAACACATCAACAGAAGATATAACAAGAGAACTTGAAAAAAGGGAGAGAGAAATTGCCAGTGCAATATATAAAAATATAATTATACCAAGGATAGAATTTATAAGAATAAAAAGATAGTTTTATAATTATATTTAAACAGTCATAAAAAATGGAATTAGAAAAATCAAAATATGAAGGAATATTCATTATCAACCAGAAAGGGAGAAGAAATTTAGTAACAAAAAATTTAACACCTGGAAAATCATTTTTTGATGAAAAACTTTATAAAATAAATAATGAAGAATTTAGGGAATTTAATCCAACACATTCTAAATTAGGTGCAGCAATAATTAAAAGAATATCATTAATACCAATAAAACAAAGCGATAAAATATTATATCTTGGAGCATCTCATGGTTATACTCCCTCTTTCGTTTCAGATATTGTAGGAAAAAATGGAGTAGTATTTTGTTTGGATTTTGCACCAAGGGTTGTAAGGGATTTATTAGGAATATGTGAAGAAAGGGAAAACATGATTCCTATGCTTGCAGATGCAAAAAAGCCAGAAACTTACAAAACAAGAATCACAGAAGTCGATGTAATCTATCAGGATATTGCACAAAAAAATCAAGTAGAAATTTTATTGAAAAATTTACAGTTTTTAAAACCAAAAGGTTATGCAATGATTGCAATAAAATCAAGAAGCATAGATGTAACAAGACATCCTCAGAGAATTTATCAGGAAGTTGAAGATAAATTAAAAGATAAATTAAAAATTATAGACAAAAAAGAATTAGATCCATTGCAGAAAGCCCATTGTTTTTTTGTTTGCCAAAAAAAATAAAAGAAAAGTTTATATTTAAAGATTATTCCTAAATAATATGGGAAAAATAGAGATAACGAAATCAAAAAAGTGTGATTACTGCGATGAATATGCAGAAGTAAAAATAAAAGAGGATGGTATATATACCTATCTCTGCAAACCTTGCTTTAAGGAAAAAAATACAAAGTAATCCAGAATAAATGAATTATTAAATTACTTCTTATGCTCCAATTTCAATTTAAGAAAAGCTTTTGCAATATTTCCTGCATGGCTATTTATATTCTTAGCTCTCTCAGTGGTAGTACCTAAAGATCTTGCTGGAAGTTTATCTGCAAGATTATCTATTTCATCATAAATTTTTCTCTTATTTACTATAACATTAATAGCAGCCTCATAATTCACATTAAAGTTAGCATTCATAGCTTCGCTATATTGTTCCATAACTTTATCAAAGATTAATATAAAATCATTTGGCAGCGGAGCATTAATATTTCTTGGCATTCTTTTAAGCTGGTCTCCAACTTTTTCTACAAATAAAATAACTTCCCAATAAAAGAATATATCATCCAAGCTTAAATTAAGCAATGCTTTGTCATTTGGATCAAAACTTCTTTTTAATATTTTAAATAATAAATTACTAAGCCTTGTTACATCCTTTTCCTTATATTCAAGACTTTCATTTACATTCTTAACTTTGCCTGTAAAATAATTTTTAACATCTTCAGCCATAGACAAAACAATTCTGTCAATTCTTCTCAAAGTGTCATATACAGAAATTTCATTCAGATTTAAACAGTCTTTTATAACAATTTTTGTAGGAGATTTTTGCATGACTTCCAAAGCTACAAAATTATCAACCGTCTGTTCTATTTGTTTCATATAACTAAAAAGATCTTTCCCTAAAATATTTATCAGGTTATAATTATCAACATAAGCATAAACAAGCTCAGCATTTAATTTTCTTACATTTCCGTCAAAACTAATATTTATTTCTTTTGTACTTGGACTTTGTTTTCTATTTACTGGAGTAATTTTTATTCCATCATCTTTTTCTTCAACATTAACAGGATCACCTTTTTTCAAACCATTTTTAGTGACCCAGTCTTTAGGTAAACTGACTACAAAAGAACTGTCTCCAAAGCTAATTATTTTTCTAAAGCCCATATGTCTCCTATATGAAATATATGTTCTATATCAAAACTATGGGTTACTCTTATATATAAACCTAACTTTTTTTGAAATAAGGGGTAGAAAGAAATGCTAATATTCGCTTTATTAAATGTAAACCAGAATAAGTTAACAGACGTAATAAAAAAAATACAAAATTTAGGAACAAAAGTAAATAAAGTTCATCTTGTATATGGAGAATATGATATTATTGCTGAATTAAAGGCATATAATCCAGAAAATTCTGCAAAAGTATTAAAGGAAATAAGAGAAACTGATGGAGTAAATTCAATGAAAACTTATGTTGTTTCTGATCAGATTAATGACGATTTTGAACCAGGATTATTACAAGAATCTTGGTAAATTTGATTAATACAATTTCAAATCTCTAATTATCTTATCTATCTTTTCTTCTTTATCAGGACCTATTCCTAAACATGTTACAGTTCCAGGTTCTACAGCAGTTCTTCCAGCATCAGTTATCAAAGCAGTTACTAAACCATTGTCTTTAGCTAATTGATTATACTTTTGCAATTCCTTCAAGTCACTTACCTTTAATACGATCTTAGCCATTCCTTCTTCTCTCCATGCTTTTACTTTATCTTTGTCACTTCTTAAAACACATTCAACTGAAGCATGAGCACCTTGAGAAATAGCTTTTCCAGTAGGCAGTTTTAAATCTTTTCTAATCAATATAACTTGTTTCATTGAATTATTTCTCCACTTTTTCCACTAACCACAAAAGCTTGGTTATCTCTTAATGGAATCACTTCTATTTTAGATTTCCTACTATAATTCTTAATAAATTTCTTATCAGCTTCGCAATAATGAGGTGATAATATAACATTTATTAAATTCAATCCCCTAAAATTCTTTAATCCAACATCATTATTATCAAATGGGGCAGCAATTTTTATATTAGGACAACAAATAATTGTTCCTGCACTAACACCAAAATATAATTTCCCCGCACTTACAAAGTTCTTTATTATTTTATCAAATCCACTTTCTTTAATTTTATATAAAAGATAAAAAGTATTGCCACCGCAAACATAAATTACATCATAAGATTTAATTTCATCATAATTTAATTTACAATCTAGATTAATTGTCTTAATTAATTTTATTCCAATTTTTTCAAGTTCTTTTTTCGATTTTTTAGCATATTTTAGTTCCTCTTTAGTCCTCGAAGCAGTTGGAACAAATAAAATCTTAATTTTAGAAGGAGGTTTTCCAATAATGTCTAAAAATGCCTTACAAATATTCGGATTTTGCAGCCCTGTAGAAGTCAATATTAGTTTTTTCATTATAAATCAATAAATTATTTTCTTTAATCAAACTTATATATTTTATGTTTATCAAACTTTTATGTCTAAGTTAAAAATTAATTTCGATGAATTAAAAGGAATTGAAGATTCTTTAGAAGTTTTTTTAACAATATCAGAACATGTAAATCAAGTAAAACTAATATACAGATTGGATATTTTTAGAGAACAATGTATTAATCCAGATAGCCCTATTGTACAAAAATATGGTGCTGATTTTATATACGAATCGAAACAAGCTAGACCAAATCAAATATTGAGAAATCCAACATACCCAAACTTGGGATTCAGGGCAAGAATACTCCCTTTTCCAATAAGTAATATAAGTTACTATACAAAATCACCGCAATTTGTAATTAGCTTTGACAGCAGACTAAAGAATGATCCACATTCATTTAAAGAACAAAATTACAATGTAAGAGAAGTCAAAAAATCACTGGATATTTTAGATGAATCAGGGGATTTAATAGCTGTATACGGTTTAAGCAGAATTCTTATTCCAGAATATAGGACACAAGATTTTGTAAGATTGTTAAAAGAAATCCCAATTATGTTAAATAGCTAAGCTTTTAAATTTTTTAGTTTAACTTTTTTAATATGAATAACAAAAATTATACAAGAGTGCCACTAAATGAAATTGCTTTAATGATTAATGCTAAATCAGGATTCAATATAGAAAATTTAATTTTTAGGGCAAGAATAGAATATATTAGAGATCCAGATAAAATTAATGCAGATAATTACAGTATAAGATTATATAAAGAGGGGATCAATGTTAATGGCTTCTTACAATCTTCCAAAAATATAGGATCAATTTTAGAAAGTATTTCAACTAAAGAAGAAGTAGAAATTATGGGCAATATAGAACTTGGCGAAGGAAACGCATTTTTGAGAATAGAACAGATTAATAGGATTTTATATAAAGAGAAATAGAAAATTAATTGCTTAATTCTTTGACATCGCTTTCTAAATTTTTCAACAGTACTTTATATTCTTCAGAACCAATTTTAGGTATAATATCATTTAAATTTCACATAATCTAACATTATTAATTTTAATATAAAGAAATATCATTGCTTAAAATATATATCAAGTCCTCGCCTGTCACTTTACGCATTACGATTTAGTTCCAATCATTTTCCACTTACAATTTCAATTACATCCCTGTGTTTTAACTTATGTTCTTTTCCAACAGTTAATTTTTTCTTAACATCAATTGCCCTAATAAAACTATCTCCTAAATCAGTATGCAGCTTATATGCAAAATCTAAAGCAGTGCTTCCATCTTTCATCAAAAAACAGTCAGGAAGTATTCTCCCTTGAGAATCAACTAAGTTATTTAGTCCTCCAGGAAATATTGCAATATATTTTAATAAATCAAACACAGCCTTATTTAAAACATCTTGAATTCCTGTACCCCCATATTTATCAAGAATTTCAATTTTTATATAATCCAAAATTTTTTTCTCTTTATCATTCAGATTTCCAGTAATTTCAAACTTATTTTCTCCTGGAATATATTTTATTAAATTATTTTTGGCAAATTCTCTCAATGCAAGTTCAGCAAAAGCACTGCAGGGAATTATTATATAATCACCAAATCGTTCCTTCAGTCTCTCAATATTCTTCTCGCTTCCCTTTACATCAATCTTATTTGCAGCAATTATAATTGGCTTAGTTTCCCTTCTAAGGTGTTTTGCAAATTTTATTAAGTCTCTCTCATTCCATGAATTTAAATTTTCATTATAATTCCTTAATACACTTTCCGCTAGACCCTCACTAACACCCAATCCAGATAATTGTTTTGCAACAGCTTTATTCAATTCTTTTTTCTCAACTCCCTGCTGTTTTACAAATTTATCCCATCCTTTTTTTATTAGCCCCAAATACCACATATCTAATTCATATTCCAAAAATTCAACATCTTTTATTGGATCATAGCTTAAAGCAGGAACACTTTCTCCTTTTTCATTTGTGCTTCCAGAGATATCAATCACATGGATTAAAGCATCTGCCTGCCTTAGATCATCTAAAAACTTATTACCCATACCAACACCAGCATGGCTTCCAGGAACTAATCCAGCAACATCCAATAAGTCAACAGCAACAAACCTTTTATTATTAACACAATAACCAATTCTCGGATTACATTGCTTATTAAAATCCTTATCAACACAGTCAATTTTTACAAATCCAATTGCATGATTAGGGTGGATTGTTGTAAATGGATAGTTAGCTATCTCTACATCTGCTAAAGTACATGATTTAAAAAAAGTTGATTTTCCAGTTGATGGTTTTCCGACGACACCTATTAACATTTTTTATAGCTCTCCTTTAATAAAATAAGATATTTACACACTATATTTAATCTTTTCTTATGAAACCCAAAACAACAATTTTAAAAATATATCAGTTCTCACAAATCACATGGGCCTGTAGCTTAGCCTGGTAGAGCATCGGTCTTATATGACCATCTAGCTTCCAAAATTATAAAAAAGTTAGATTGCTAAGTTAGCCGAAGGTCGTGGGTTCAAAAATCGTTTAAACGAAATTCGTATTAGCGGTTGATTGTCCCGTCAGGCCCATATTCTTCGATAGATTTTTACGATGTTATTTTCATGGTCTGGCTCTTCGATATATTTTTGTTAAAAAAATATTTTCTACATCATCAGCCGTTGTTTGAAGAGAATCGTACAAGAGTTACTTTTATAAACAAAAGCCTTTTTTCAAGCATTAGATGCCCCGATCGTCTAGCCCGGTCAAGGATGAAGCCCTTTCGAAGATGCATGTTTCGAAGACTTGTATCCAAAGTAAGGCTTCGACGCGAGTTCAAATTAGCAGAGGATGGCATTCCGGCAAAGAATCCTGTCATCCTCACAACATAAAATGCTACGAAAATCTCGCTCGGGGCATTAATATTTCTTAAAATAAATTATTTAAAGTTAAATAAAAACAATTTAGACATTTACATTATACTGTAATTTAAATGATTTAAAAATATCAAACAAAAAATTTTACAAAAATTAAAATAAACAAGCCACCAAAAACTTTAATAATACTATATAGTTAAATTTGTACATGAAAAGAGGGATATTAGGGATAATATTAGTTTTAACTTTAGCTTCGTGTTCATTAAATCAGCCAAAGACAATTGAAGAATATCAAAAGACTATAGACTATTCTTGTAATCAGAATTCAGATTGTGAAAAAAAAGATGTTGGAAATTGCTGTGGTTATTATCCACAATGTACAAATAAAAATTTTAATCCAGATAAAGAATTAGTAAAAGAATTATGTAAATCCTCAGATCAGTTTTCAATATGTGGTTTTGAAGAAATTGCATCATGTGAATGTATTAACAATAAATGCGGAGCTTCAAAATGAAAAAACTAATTTTTTTATTAATATTTATATTATTACCATATTCTGTATTTTCATTAACAATAGATCCTGAATTAGAAACAACATTAAACACAGAAGACAATGTAAAAGCAATTGTAATTTTAGAAGAAACACCACAAAAAAATATAGTAGGAATAAAACAAGATATACCAAGAATAGATGAGATTGAAAGAAAATTTTCAAATGGTTTCATAGCAAATTTATCAAGAGAAGATATTGATGTTTTGGAAACAAATAAGAACGTAAAGGGCATTTTCTTAGATAAAAAATATTATATAGAATTAGAAGAATCAAAACCAATAATAAATTCTTTGGAAGTAAACAAAATAATAATTAATAACAAGAACATAACGGGCTCAACAAATGCAGTTTGTGTTTTAGATACAGGCATTGATTATGCACATGAAGATTTTGGATACTGTGATACAGGAATATTATCAGGAGGAGCATGTACAAAAATAATTGGCAGTTATGATTTTTATAATAATGATGTTAACCCTCTAGACCAAAATGGCCATGGAACACATGTTTCTGGAATAATTGCTGCAAATGGCACAATAAAAGGCATAGCCCAGGATACAAGATTAGTAAGCATGAAAGTATGTAACGACGATGGAGTATGCAGTGGTGCAGCAATTGCATCTGCATTGGATTATTGTATACAAAATAAAACTAAGTTTAATATAACAGCAATAAGTATAAGCATTGGAAGTTCAGAGTTATTTTCAAACTATTGCGATTCACAATCCCCATTTACAACTTTAGTAAATGAAGCAATAAGAAATAACATAACTGTTGTTGCAGCAGCTGGAAATGATGGAAGTACAACAGGAATATCAGAACCTGCATGCATTGAAAATGTAACAGCAGTTACAGCAAGTTATGATTTCACAGGAACATATACTGGTTCATGTAATGATGAAAATGCAAATCCAGATAAAATTGCTTGCTTTAGTAATAGGAATAATTTAATAGATTTAGTAGCCCCGGGTGCAGTTATTACCTCTACAAATGTTGGTTCTGGCTCAGCAACAAGAAGCGGGACAAGTGCAGCAACACCACATATATCAGGAATAATTTCTCTTCTTCAGGATTATAACAAGTTAAACACAAACTCAGAAATGAATCCTGTTGAATTATTAAATTTAATAAAGATTACAGGAAATGTAATTAACGAAAGTGGAGTCAATTATATAAAACCAGACTCATTAAAAGCATTAAATGGTCTGGATAAAACAATTCCAAATCTTACAGTTATCTCTCCTGTAGAAAACAGTTTATACAATAAGACACTGCAAATAGAATATTCAGTTTCAGATAATAATTTAGATTCTTGTTTCTATAATCTCAATGAAGAAATTAATGTATCAATGCAGAATTGCAATAATGTAACAATAGAATTGTCCAAAATAAATAATTCAATAATAATTTACGCAAATGATACCAATAATAATTTAAATTTTAAAACAGTAAATTTTGAAGCAGATTTATTAGAAGTAACTCTATTATCTCCTGAAAATAATTCAACACATAATTCAAAAGCATTATCATTTTCATGTCAGGCCAAGACTTCAGAACTAAGCAACTTAGTAAATTCAGCAATATATTTTAATTTCAACAATAAATTTATAGTAAATGAAACAAAACAAATTTCAGGATATAATAATCAGACAACATTTAATATAATGAACTTACCTGATGGGATATATGAGTGGAATTGTTTATATAATTCAAATGGATTTAGTTCATTTGCTACAGAAAACTACACTATAACTATAGACACAAGTTCTCCTATAATAAGTTCTCTTGCAAATTTAACAGTAAATTCAAATAGTGCAACAATAAATTGGAATACAAATGAATTATCAAATTCAACATTACAATATAGTATAAGCCAAAATGGCCAGAAAATCAATATTGATAATACAACTCGGAGTAATTCACATCAGATTATATTAACCGGATTAACTGCACAGACAACATATTATTATAATGCAGTAAGTTGTGATATTCTTGGAAATTGTGCAAGTTCACCACAACAAAGCTTCAGAACTTCTGATACAGACACAACAATCCCAATAATTAGTTCAATAACAGTAAGTTCAATAAATAGTACAGAAGCAACTTTAACATGGAATACAAATGAATTAACAAATGAAACAGTACATTATGGATTAACATCTTCAACAACTTCAAAAATAAGTAATTTAACATATTCAATTTTACACAATAAAAAATTAGAAAGTTTAATTGCAAATTCAACATATTTTTTTAACATAACAACCTGCGACCAGTCAGATAATTGTAATACTTCAAAACAATATAACTTTACAACAATAATAACTACAAATGATAATACTGGAAATCCTCCAGATCCATCTGGTAGTAGTCCTTCTGGTGGAGGTTCATCAAAAAATGAAGATGCAACAGAAATAAAAGAAGAAAATAAAGCTGAAGAAAACCAAAATACACCTATAAACTCACCTGCAAATTCCCCAGTTGAAGATTCAGGTTTATCAGTCTCTTCTTCAGGCAATGATGAAAAAGAAAATTCAAACTCAGGATTAACAAGTTTATTAGGTAATACAATAAGAAGCTTTTCTGATTTAAGTTTCATGGGAATGCCTATAAAAGATATAAAAGAAAGCATAAATTTTATAAAAAATAATAGCTTAATCTCAGTAATAATACTATCAATTGTTGCTTTATTTGCAGGTTTATTTGTTGCACATAAAAAAGTGCATATAATGAATAAAGAACAAAAGAATTTACATAAAGAATTTATTGCAGATTACCATAATGAAGATAATGAAAAATTATAATTCCTAAGAGGTTTATTTCTATAAGAACATAATTTGTATATTTCAAACAAATAAAAAAATAGGCTCATTTTTACCTTAATGTTATTATTTTATTTGGGTTATTCCATTCATATTGGGGACCAGCATGTCCTGTAAAACTACTGCTATATCCACCATCTTCTTCAAAAACCGTATAATAAAAATCAGAAAAGTGTTCTTTGATTCTATTTGAATGTCCATTACCTACAATAACTATATCTGGCCTTTCTCTTTCTATTGTTTGCCTCATTATTTCATCACGCCTGTTATCTGGGTAAAAATAATCTTCTCCCATCACAAGACTTAATATCCAATCAGGATTTTCAGGTATTGTTATTTCCTGATCTCCCAAAATTACTTTAGAACATATTGGCCTGTAACGTTCAGCTAATCGGCAGGCAAAATTTGGTTTGAATATTCCCTTTATGACATTCTCTTCATAACTCGCAGATAATTCTAACATTAAAACTTTATCCCTCATATTACAAATTCTTTCTATTTTACTAACTTGCTTATCAAAAAAATTTTGTGGATAAGCTATTCCAAATAAATAATTTTTTACTAAATGCATTTTTACTCCTAAATTAATAAAAGGTACAAAAATATAAATATATGTCGTAAATTTTCCACAACATTTAAATATAATAAAGATTCATAGGTTTCATGGATAAAATAATCTATGTTTTAAAGAATTTAGGATTTGAAGATAAAGAAATAAAAATCTATTTGTATCTAATAAAAAATCCAAACTCAACAGTTCTTCAAATATCAAAAAACATAGGAATAGATAGAACAACAATTTATGATATTCTAGAAAGGTTAATTACCAAAGGCATAGTTTCATTTATTATTAAAAATAATACTAAAAATTTTAATGTATTAAAACCAAAAGAATTACTAAATTATTTTGAAGATAAATATAAATCATTAGAAAATATAATGCCTTCATTAGAAGAGATAAGTAAACCCAATACTAAAGAAAAATTGAAATGTGAAATCTTCCAAGGATTAGAAGGCCTAAAAACTGCATTAAAAGATTTAGTCAAGGCAAAAACAGATTATAAAATAATAGGAATAAAAGAAGAATATGAAAAAATATTAGGATATTTTAATGAACAAGGGACAATAAAATTAAATCAGTCAAAAGTTAAAGAAGAAGCAATAATAGAAGAAGGAGTAATAGTTAAAAAATTAAAAAATAGCATACATAAAAAAATAAAGAAAGGAATAATATCAGACATCACAATAATATTATACAATAATATAACAATATTTATAATATGGGATGAACCTTATTCAGCAATAAGAATAGAAAATAAAAATTTATACAAATCCGAACTAGGATATTTTAAATTATTGTCAAAATTATAATTATTAAACTTTCAAATTAGCCCAGCCAACCAATCTCCATCTTGTTCCAATTCTTCTGGATATAGAAATTTTACTATTTTCCTCAGCACATACCGGCCTTTTTAATTTTATTCTGAAACTATTTTTTTCAAGATTAATAACTATTCCTGCAGTAGTTGAAGAATTAACATTAAGCATTAATGGTTCTCCTTTTTTAATAGGTTTTACATCTAAATCTTCCTTAGTGCCTACTACTCTTTTTAATAATTTAGGTTCTAATTTTAGTTCATACCATATCTTAGGCAATTTTCCAGGAATTCCTGCTAAATTTCCAGCTAATTGATCTGATTTTACTATTGCAGGATCTAAAGAAGTCTGCACTGCTATTGAACCTCCAGGAACAATACTTTCAACATTTTCTCCACCAGTTCTCAAAGCAACAACCTCAGTAACTATAGGCACCCACTTTTCAATTCCACCCTCTGTTAATGATCTTCCAGGAGAAATTTCGATTTTATCTCCAACTTTGATTTGACCTTGTTTTAAAGAGCCTCCAAGAATGCCGCCAATAAGATTAGAAATTTTAGTTCCAGGTTTATTAACATCAAAACTCCTTGCTATAAGTAATAAAGGTATTTTTTCTACATCATGGATAGGAGTAGGAATAAACTCTTCTATAGCTTGAATAATATAATTTATATTAACATTATGTATTGCAGAAACAGGAATTATTGGAGCCTTTTCAGCTATTGTCCCTTTAACAAATTCTTTTATTTTATTGTAATTTTGCAAAGCTTCTTCCTTGGTTACTAAATCAATTTTGTTTTGTATTATAATTATATTTTTTATCCCAATTATTTCTAAAGCAACTAAATGTTCTTTTGTTTGTGGTTGCGGACATTCTTCATTTACTGACACTAATAATAATGCCCCATCCATTATAGCAGCACCACTTAACATTGTTGCCATTAAAGTTTCATGTCCAGGTGCATCTACAAAGCTTACAACCCTTTTAAATTTAGCTTTATCACAGCATTTATTTAATTTGGTAAATCCATGTTCTTCACATTCATAAATTATAACATCTGCATATCCTAATCTAATTGTAATGCCTCTTTTTACTTCTTCACTATGAGTATCTGCCCATTTTCCACTTAAAGATTTTAATAAAGTCGTATTGTGACATAATATCCCACCGCCAAAGCCTGCAAAAAAGTTATGGTAATCAGGAACATTTAAGTCAATCAAATAATCATTATAAGGAACATCGCTTATTTCAGTTATTTGATCAAAATATATTGGTGCTTTAGCTAAAATATCAAAATAAATAAATGATTCATTATTTGTCTCATTAAGGTCCTTAATTTCATTTAATAAATAATCTAAAGCACTGTAAGTAATCTTTTCTTTTTTTCTAATTTCTTTAATATTAGTATACCATTGAAGTTTTTTTAAAGATTTATGATTTCTTATTAGATTAATTAAATTATCAAAATGTTTTAAATTTATAGGTAAGTCAATTCTTTTATCATAACTTCTATTTTTCAGATTATCAATATAATTAAGAATTTTTTCTTTCTTATTCAAATCTAATATTCCAATTTCTTCAATAAATTTAGAAAGATTATACCTGCCAGAAATGCTAAGATTGGTATATATCCCAATAGTCCTATTCTTAGTATTTGTAGCATACTTTTTAATTTTAGTTAATGTTGTATAAATACCAAGTTCATTAAGCATATAAGAAATTATATCAATGTTATTTTGATTTACTTGAACAAGATTAATCTGTCCAGATCTAGGATTAACTTCTGCTTCAAAAGTAAAATAATAACTTAAAAATAGTTTTTTCATTTCTAAATTTAGACCTAGAACCCAAGAAGGAATTCCAGAACCATTTTTAGAAGTACCTGTCTTTATATCAAATTTTGCAACCAAATAATCAACAAAAGCTTTATTTTCAATAACAAAATCCTTTTCATAATCCTTACCTGGATAAGTTTTCCATTTTAAACCAATAGAAGTTAAATAATTTAATATTTCATCTCTAAGCTGGCAATAAACACTTTGTGATAACATAATTTTACTAGGATCACTTGTACTACCTTCAGAAGTGAGCATTGATAAAAATTTAACAAAATTCTCATCTATTTTTATATCTTTAAATTTTGCAAGCAGCCTGCCTCTATTAGCTTTTCTATCAAATATAATATAATCTTCATTAAAGGAGATATTTAAAGTCTTCAACTTAGTTATAATCTTATTTTTTATAGTAGATTTAAAAGCATCATTAAATTTGTTAAAATTAATAAATTGGCATTGTTTTAAACCACATAATTTTTCAAATTCACTCTTAGTTTTAAATAGAAATATTCTTATCAAATTTAAATCAGAATAATCGCAAACATCGAAATTTTGAAAATTGTTTGTTTTATTCTTTAGTTTAATAAAATCATTATAATTCAAAATTGAATAATTTTTAGATAAATCATTTAAGTAATTGGGATTAAATAAATTTTTATTTTTATATTCCAAATTTAATTTTCTGGCAACTGCAATATAATCTCCTTTTTTTAATTTAGAGCTACTACTCCAGATTAAATTGCCATTTTGGTTCTTTAGCAATGGATGAGAATAAGTAAGTTTTATTGTTCTGCCTGTCTTAGTTTTAATATATTTTAAAGATCCATCATATTTTTGTAAGAATACATTAGCCTTAACCCTTTTAAATTTTAGATTTGAGTCTAATGAATATGTATATAAATCATCTAAAGAATAAGCCTCTTCTCCCAACCCAGAATAAATTAGTGTTCCTTTTTCCTTTGCCCTATTAGCTAAATCCTTGCCTTTTATTAGTTTATTATTTATTAAAATGTTTTCATCTATAGCAATGCATTTACCGTGATCGACATGACCAACAATTCCAATATTAATTTCAGGTTGTTTAGTATTTTCTCCAGATTCATTCTTTGATTTTTTAACCATTAAGAAATTTGATTCAAATAAAGTTTTTAAAGCTTCTTATTACCATTATTCTTGAAATTAATATTTAAAAAAAGTAATTTTAATATTATAGTCAACCAACAAAGTAATTAGTATTTTTTATTTTTGTTGTTGACTGATAGCAAATCACTTTTAACTAAAAATTTATGTGGTTTGCTATATATTTACAAACCTTTTAAACTTACATATTTAGCTAATTTCATTAATACTTGATTTTTACTTCCAGTAAAATATTTACCATAAATTTGAGAAAGTTGTTGATAAGATAATTTTAGTGCATTTTCTATGTTTAAATTTTCTTTATCCCAAATAGCTTTTGATGCATCAGAAAACAATAATGGTATTCCATGATATCCATTAGAGCCAAATAATCCATTTTTTGGAGGTTGAAAACGGGCACAAACATTTTCTGTTAAACCTAAATCTGTAATTTTAGCATCTTTCTCTGAAGGTTTTAACAGATTACCTATTTCTCTTTCTAATCTAATTACAAATTTTTCAGTTTCATCATAGCCCCCAATATAAATAGTAAAATCCTTTCCTGCATCTTCATCAGCTGATTTGTATTTACAGCTATATGGAGAATGATCTAATAGCCAATGATAAACTCTTGTTTGATTTACTTCATCTACTGCTAAATGAATTTTCCACCCTGCATTCTTTTTAAAGAAATCATTTTCTATTCTCTTAATCATCCCTTTTTTCGGACTTAACCAGTCAACCATGCAATGATTCTAAAAAACATTAAAATTATAAATCTTTTTAAAATATTTTTTTATATGCAAAAATACGAAAGAGATAAAATAATTTTAGAAAAGGAAGAAATTACTTTGGATGATAATCATTTATATGAAATTTTATTTGACAGTCTTAAAAGAGCAGAATCAACTTATGAATTTTATGAAATATGTAATAATGAATTCACAAATGCAAAAAGAGAAAATAAATTAAACGAATTTTGTTCTGCATTAGAATTAATTTATGAAGATATATCAATAAGAAGTTTTATTGTAGCTCCAGATTATAGACCATTATGGAGCAAAAAAGAAATAACAAGTAGATTAAACACAGAAACTAAAGAAAAAGTTTTTGATTGGGGCCAAGGTTTTAATTATTAATGCTAAAAAAGAATATTTATATATCTCTAAATTAAAAATTTATTATGTCATTAAGCCAATTTTTCTATCCAAAATCAATAGCAATAGTTGGTGCATCTAAAAAACCAGGAAAAGTAGGCCATACTTTAGTAAAAAAGTTATTTAACTTTAAAGGAAAAATATTCTATGTAAATGCAGAAGGTTATGAAATTTTTGGCAAAAAAGCATATAAAAATTTAAAAGAGATAAATGAAAAAGTAGATTTGGTAATTATAGCAGTACCTGCAATAGTTGTAAAACAGGTTTTACAAGATTGTGCATATAAAAATTTTAAAAATTGTATAATAATTTCATCAGGTTTTTCAGATATAGGAAGAAAAGACAGGGAAAATGAAATCCTGGAAATTATTAAAAAAAACAAAATAAGAATTTTAGGTCCAAATAATTTTGGAGTAGTAAATACACATTTTAATTTGGATTGCACATTTGCAAGATTATCTCCAAGAAAAGGAAATGTAGCATTTGCATCCCAATCAGGGGCTTTATGGAGTTTTATAGCAGATTACAGTAAAAAAAACAATCTTGGTTTTTCTAAATTCATAAGTTTTGGTGATATGCTAGATATAGATTTTAACGAAGCTTTAGAATATTTAATTAATGACAAAGAAACAAAAGTTATACTTCTTTATATTGAAACATTAAAAAATGGAAAGATATTTATGGATCTAATTAAAAAAACAAAAAAACCAGTAATAGTTATAAAAGCTGGAAAAACAGAAGAAGGAAAAAAAGCAGCACATTCTCATACAGGGTCATTAGCAGGTTCATATGAAATATATAAAGCAGCATGCAGGCAAGCAGGAGCTTACTTTATAAAAAGTCTAAATGAAAGTCTTGATTTAGCAAAATTTCTTTCTAAAAATAATAAGAATAATGGAAAAAGAACATTAATATTGACAAATGCTGGTGGTCCGGGAGTTTTATTTGCAGATTTATTGCCAGGCATAGATCTTTCTTGTCATAAAAATTCTAAGTTATTTTTGTCCTATCCAGATAATCCAATTGATGTTTTAGGAGATGCAGATTCTTCAAGATTTAAAGAAGTTCTATCAAAAATAAAAAAAGAAAATTTCTATAATAATTTAGTTATAATAATCACGCCCCAGGACATGACAGACGATATGAATATCGCAGAAGAGATAATAAATTTTAAAAAAGAATCTAATGTAAATTTCATCTGCTGTTTATTAGGCGAAGAAAGTTTTAAGCATTCTATTGAACTATTAGAAGAGAATAATATCATTTGTTTTTCAGAAATTGAAAGAGCTGCAAAATTAATAAATAATTTACACAAAATATAAAATTATTACAAAATTCTTTACTAAATCTTTTTTAATATTAATTGATAATATAGTTTATGGAAGAATTGCCATTGACTTTAGAAGAAGCATTGAAAATAAGTAAAGGTGATAAAATAAAAACAAGAAATTCCTGGGAAATAAGAAATCTATCAAAAATAATAAAAAATTCTATTATCCCTGGCAGAGAATATGTTATTAGTAAGATAAAAGAAGGAAGAATAGGAAACAGAAAAACGAGGTTTTTTTATATTAATGATTCACTATATTCTTATTATTGGTTCTCTGATTATAAAAAAGTTTGAAAATTCATTCAAAAACAATTCTCGCATCAACAATATTGGCATTATTTGCATTCACAATTAGTGGGTTTATATCTAATTCAGAAATTTCAGGATATTTTTTCGCAATCTTAGAAATCTTCAGCATCACTTCAATAATCTGTTTTACACCAATTTTCTCTTCCCTATAACTTGTTAGTATCTCATGACCTTTAAGCTCTTTTAACATTTCCAAAGCTTCTTTTTTATTTATTGGAAGAATTCTAAAACTGACGTCTTTTATTACTTCAGCAAATATTCCGCCAATCCCTGCAACAATAACATGTCCGAAAGTTGGATCTTTTTTAATACCTAAAATAACAAATTTCCCATTAATAAATTTTTGGACCATAACTCCTTGTTTCTCAATTTTCATAGTAATTAGATTCATAAATTCCCTTAAGAAATTCTCAGAATTAACATTTAATCTAACAGCATTGACTTCTGTTTTATGCAATAATTTATCTGAAGCTAATTTTAGAACAACTGGAAAACCAATTCTTTTTGCATAATTAAAAGCACTTACATAATCATTAAATAATCTCCTTTGAACAACTGGAAAACCCTCTCTCTCAAGAAATTCTTCTGCTTTATGTTCTGTAAATATTTGCATAAACCTAACCAAGCTGCTTCAATTTAGCTTCTATCTCTGCAAGTTCGCCCTTTAATTTATCTACATCAGTTTTCTCTTTTACACTTTCAAAATCAAATTTAGGTATAGTCTGGTTGACGTCTCTGGCTTTATTAATAGTAGGTTCTTCAGGCAAAGATGGAATAGAATTATGAAGGTTTCTTTGCAATACAATTATTTCACTGCCTAAAGACCTTAATTCATCAAATAAAGATTTCTTTGTTTCCCTTAAGATTTTTATTTCATCATAATCTTGTAATAACTTAGTAGCTGTAATTGCATTTTTTAATATCTCTTTTCTCATAGAAATAGGCCTATCAATTTTAATATGCATTACTTCCTTAGTTTCATTAATTTTCTTAGATTTAGATTTCACTTTAAACCTCAAACAGGTGCTTATCTATAGACAACATTTTTTCTTTTATATTTTGGAGTTCTTTTCTCCATTCTTCTATTTTTATCTCTTCTTCTTCTCTTATACTATCAAGTTCAGCAAGCACATTTTGAGCATCTTCTATTTTTTCTTTTAAATTTTTTAAATGTTTCAAAGCTTCTTTATAATTGTCCATTCTTACAAAAATAGGTTTTTCTTCATCAAATGAGAATGATTGCTCACTAGGACTATTTTCTTCAAATTTAAAGTCATTTTTATTTATTGAAGGTCTTAAAATAGGTCTTTTCCTTTCAGGGATTGCAAAGTTTTCATCACCAGAAACCTGATTCTTAATATCTGCTATAGTTGGTTCATAAGTAGAAAATTCATTGTCATCTGAATTCATATCATTCTCAGGAATATCTGGAAATACAGGCATAACAGGCTGTTCCATTGGCTGAATTTGGCGCTTTTTCTTAAATATTCCCATAACTCTTTTTAAGAAAAACTAATTAAAAACTTTTCTTATTATTGTGGTGTAGTGAATTTTTCACCTAAAAGCAAGGTTTATAAAGCTTTTTGCCCAAAATTACAATGAAGATGATAACGGAAAAAGACATTGAAGATATGATTGGTGAAGTTGGTGGTTCTGATGCAGCAGGTATCTACAGGCTGCTAAAAGATAAGGAAAATTTAAACGAGTTCATAATAGCTGAAAAACTAAAATTAACTATAAATCAAATAAGAAACATTATGTATAAATTCGAAAGATATAATCTGATTAGTTCTACAAGAAAAAAAGATAGGAAAAAAGGATGGTATATCTACTTTTATACATTTAATTCAAAACAAGCAGAAGAAGTAGTTTTACACTTAAAAAAAGAAAGAATAAGAATACTTGAAAAACAGCTTGAAAGGGAAGAAGCACATGAATTCTATTCTTGCCCAAATAAATGCGTAAGGCTAACTTTAGAAAATGCAATGGAACATAACTTTATATGTTTTGAATGTGGCAAATTATTAAATCCTGAAGATAAAGAAAAAAATACACAAAAAATAAAGGATTTTATAACACAGATTAGGGCTAGATTAACAGAATTAGAAAAAGCAGCTTCTGAAAAGAAACGACCAAAAGAAGAACATATTAAAGTTAAAAAGAAAATTGGAAAAAAACAAATTAAATATAGTAAACCTAAACCAAAGAAAAAGAAAAAATAATCCCTTCAATAATTATTTCCAGTCACAAAATTTTTTCAAAGCTTCAATTATCATTTCTCTATTTTTTTTATCACAATAAAATATTAATTCTATACTGTTGCTAAAAAATATCACTAATAATTCAATTTCTTCATTATCATATCTATATATACGACCATTAATATCTTCAATTTTATTTTTACTTTCTACTTCTTCATATTCATCAACTTCAAATAATAAGAAAAAAGTGTTAATATCATATTTCTTATCATTATATACAAAAGATAATTGTTTTTCACCAACCAAACCAATATTCAAAACAAAATCCTGTAAATTATCTAAAAATATTTGAGATTTGGACAATTCTATATGATTATACGTATCATCATTACCTACTGCTTTAATCATCAGCTTATCCATAAAAGAATTATAGAACCAGAAATATTAAAATCTATCTAAAATAATAAATATCCATATGCTTTATATCCATCTAAAGGAGGTATTGGTAATATATTAAATATAAACAACCATTTATTTACTTCTTTAGTATATAACCAGAATAAAGCCTGTTTTCTTCCCATATTTTTTTTATAATCCACAAAAAGTTTGGCAATTAAAAATAATAATAGATTTAATATTGGGCCTGATAAAGCAACAAGAGACGATTCTAATGGTGTAGCACCGATTGTAGTTACATATCCAGGAGCTAATAAAATAAATCCACTGCCTAATAATTTTAAAATTACACCAATTGCTAATCCTAAAGGCCATACTTGAAAAAAAGAATGCAATCCAAAGCCAATAGCAATAAATTTATGTGCCAATTCATGTAATATAACTCCAGGAGCAGAAACTAAAAGACTAAATCTAAATTCATCCCAATCAAATCTTTTCAAAGAAAGAATATTGTCTTTTTTAATTTTTACAATACCTGTAAATATATATCCAACTATTAAAGTGGCTAAAATTATATTTAATATTTCAATTATGCTAAATACCATTAGTCTTCAAAGCCTAGTAATAAAAATACTAAACCAACTAAAAATACTATTACAGGTAATCCGCCTTTCAATAATGTCAAGAAAGATCCCCACCATTTAGGCCACACAAATAAGCTTGCTATACTAACAATAACTAATAACAAGCCAAAAACAATCTTAAATAATCCACCTAGTTTCATAAGAAAAAGAGAAAATTATTACTTTATAAAGATTTGGGAGTTCAAAAATAACTATATTTAACATTAAGTTCGATTTTTCTATAGTTAAAAAATTTCAATACTTCAGTTAAATAATAAAGAAAACATTTAAAAACCTGGAGCTTTGCCATAAATTTATGGGATTATATAAACAACTAAAAAACCTTAATAGAAATAAGGAAAGTTTAGTGCAATTGCAAAGAGAAAGAATGATCCAATGGAGATCAGAAACAAATATAATTAGAATTGAACATCCTACAAATTTAATATCAGCAAGAAGACTTGGATATAAAGTAAAGCCAGGTTTTATTTTAGCAAGAATAAGATTTCCAAGAGGTGGAAAACAAAGACCTACAGTAAATAAAGGAAGAAGATCAAGAAATTTCGGCCAGAGATTAGTATTAAAGAAAAGTTATCAGGCAGTTGCTGAACAAAGAGTTGCAAATATGTTCCCAAATTTAGAAGTTTTAAATTCATATAAAGTTGGAAAAGACGGATTACATTATTGGTTTGAAGTTATTTTAGTTGATCCTGCTCATCCTGTAATAAAAGCTGACCCGCATATGAAATGGATAAGTTCTAAAAAACATACAGGAAGAGTTTATAGGGGATTAACATCTGCTGGACGTAAATCTCGTGGTTTACTAAATAAAGGAAAGGGAGCAGAAAAACTAAGACCAAGTTTAGGTGCTCACCTAAGAACAGGTAAATGATTTCTTTTTAATATATTTTAGAATTTAACAATCATTAAAAAGGTTAAAGAGTCAAAACAAACATGCAAAATTCTGGATTAATTCAAAAAATTGAAGATTATAGAAATTCAAAAGATAAAAAATTGCATAAAGAACTAAGACAAAGAATTCTAAATGGAGAAACTAGCGGAGATGAAATAACAGACAATGTATTATTGTGGTTAGATGGAAATTTAGAATATGAAAACAAATTTAGAAAATTAAAACAAGAATTAGAATCAAAAAATGGGGAATTAGTTTTAGCAGAAATAAGATATAATCAAAGAATGGATCAGGATGATGATCATTTAGCTTTGGCTTTTGGCAAAATAAAACCTCCATTTCTAAGCTTATATAATCCATTTACAGAAAAAGGAAGATTTCTTGCAGATTTTTATTCATTTCCAGATCAAATATGGTTTACTCAAATTGGATTTGATATTACTACAGAACCAACAATATCTCTAAATGTAGAAATTAGCCATATAATGCAAGGATTAATGCTTGAAGGAGATTACAAAATACTAAAGCATGGAATAGCACTTCCTTATCTATTATTTGTAGATTATAAAACTGAAAATGACGATGCAAATTGGTTACACTTTGGAGCAATTTCAGAATATAAATCAGAATATACAATCCATAAAGAATTCAGATTAATAATAGGAACAGAAAATGTTGATAAATTTTTTACAGAAGACTTTAAGATTAAAGGATACCATTCTCCCCACCTTAGATCAATAGAAATTTATGATAAAGGAATAAACTTGCAAAAAGAAATTAGGGATTTAGTTATTTAAAATTCAATTTTTTTAGTTCTTTGTAATTCTTCAATAACAATCATTACTATTGGGGAAATTAATATCAAAATTATCAATAATGTCATAAAAATTTCAAAAATCATTTTTCAGCAAGCTTTATATCTCCAGCTTTAACAGTTTTTCTTCCAGAATGCAATGCAATCTTAACAGCTTTTTGGCCTATAAGTTCGCCATATTGCTCTAAAACTTCTTTCATTTCTTCTTTAGCATCTTCACTAACTCTTGGAGCACCGCATTTTTTCAGAAGTTTCTCCATTGCAGCCAAAGGCAATATTTTATCTTCACCCATTGTATTAATAAAATGACATTCTAATTTAATAAATCTATCGGTTATTTTTTAACTTACTATTTCTAAGTATAGATACTATAAAAACAATTATAAATATAACTAAAATTAAGGCAATTAAAGTAGAAAGAAATAGAAAGATTAAGAATAAAACAATAGTTGTAATTGCAGCAATAAAAATTCTGTTTAATAATGAAATTCTGGAGCTCAATCTAAGAAAAATTATAATACCCAATGCTAAAGCAAGATAAAACAATATTTCAGTAAATGTCATAGAATATAGTCAACCAACAAAGTTTTTAAATTTTTTGAATGTTTGTTGTTGACTAACAATAGACCACAAATACATCTAAAATTTTATGTGATTTACTATATCCTTATAAACATTAGATTATTAATTTTTCTATGTTAACTAAAAAAGAAATAAGAGAAATAAATGAGTTTATAACAAATTCCTCAAATCCAGTCTATCTCTATGATAATGATCCTGATGGAGTATGTGCTTATTTAGTATTAAAAAAATATTATAAAAAAGGAGCAGGACTGCCAATTAAGTCTTACCCTTCTTTAAATGCAGCTTCAATTGAATATATAGAAAGACATTATCCGGATTTATTAATAATTTTAGATAAAGCAGAAGTAGAACAAAATTTTTTTGATAAATCTCCCTGTACAGTTCTATGGTTAGATCACCATCCATTAAAACAAAGGTCAAAAGTGCATTATTATAATCCATTAAAGCACAATAAAAAAGATAACAGACCAACAACTTATCTTGTATATTCAGTAGCTAAATCTAATTTATGGTTGGCAATGCTTGGTTGCATTTCAGATTATTATCTTCCAAATTTTACTGATAAATTTATAAAAGAATTTCCAGGTTTAATTACAGAAAAAAATATAGATAAAATAATATACAATTCAGAATTTGGAAAATTAGTAAAAATAATCTCTTTTAATTTAAAAGGAAAAAAGGAACTTGTTAAAAAATCTTTAGAATGTTTAGAAAAAATAGAATCGCCTTATGAAATATTAAATTCATTAACAAAAGAAGGAAAATTCTTATTTGATAGAAGCCAATATCTTTCAAAAGAATATAATACATTATTAAACCAGGCAAAGGAAAAATTAACAAAAGAAAAAATATTATTATTTATTTATCCAGAACAAGAAACAAGTTTTACAGCAGATTTGGCTGGCGAATTAAAATATTTATATCCTGATAAAATAGTAATAGTTGGAAGAGAAAAAGAAAATTATATTACAATGAGCTTAAGGACAGCAAAAATAAATATTGAAAGAATATTAGGAAAAGCATTAATTGGAATAGAAGGTTATGGTGGTGGCCACAAGTTTGCATGTGGTGCTTCAGTAAAAAAAGAAGATTTCGAAAGATTTATAGAGAACATTAAACAGGAAATTAAAAAAAGATAATGAAAATAATTTATTTTTTTACACTATTAATTTTAGTATCTTCAGTTCTAGCTCAGACTCCAATAAACGATTATAATGATGTAACTTATTTAGAAATGAAATTTACAGTTTCTGGTTCTTTTCAATTAATTGAAACAAGTAATAGTGCAAGAACATCTGAAGCAACAACCAATTTAACATTTTTTCCAAAAGATGAAATAAATCAAAAAATATTAAGTACAACACCAAGTTCTGTTCCATCTTCAGTAATAACAAAGAAGAATAGTACTATTGGTTATTTCTGGCAAAATCCAAAACCTGGAGAATACAAATTTTCCTTAGATTCAAATGTAAGGGTTAACAACGTTCTTGTAATAGTAGATAAAAAAATTGATTTCCCTTTAGAAAATGTAGAAACTTATTACACTCAACCAACAGAATATATTGACATTAATGAAGACATTAAAAAACAGGCACAGGAACTGGCATCAGGAGAAGATGATTTATATGAGGTTTCTATTAAAGTTGCAGATTGGATTCAAAAAAATATAAAATATGATTTAAGCACATTAACTGCTGAATCTGTACAAAAATCAAGCTGGGTTTTAAAAAATAAGGAAGGTGTTTGTGATGAATTGACAAACTTGTATATTTCCATGATGCGATCATTAGGAATTCCAGCAAGATATGTTTCAGGCATGGCTTATACAAACTTAAAAAATGATTGGGGTCCGCATGCATGGGCAGAAGTTTATTTTCCAGACAAAGGATGGGTTCCATTTGATATAACTTATGTACAATATGGTTGGATAGATTCTTCTCATATTAAAGTAAAAACAAGTGTTGATTCAGGAGAACCTGCAGTAAGATACAATTGGAAATCTGTAGATGCAGAATTTAAACCTTCAAAATTAGAAGTAAAAACTTCTTTAATAAGGACAGGTGAAAAAATAGGCAAGCAATTAGAAATAAAAATAAAACCATTAATTAAAAACGTTGGTCCTGGAAGTTACGTTCCAATAGAAGTAGAAATAATAAACGATAACAATTTCTATTTCCCAGTTACATTAACTTTTCTTAAAGCTCCGGAATTAACTGAAAAAAATTACAAAGCTTTAGTTCTAAAACCTGGAGAAAATAAAAAAATATTTTGGATTGCAACAATACCTAAAAAAACAGAAGAAAATTTTATTTACACTTCAAAATTAGAAGCAGAAGATAATTTCCACAATCAGGCTTATTCTGAAATTACTTTTAGCAATAATGAAAAAATTATAACTTTAGAAGAAGCAAATGAAATGATTAAAGAGAATTCATTATCTACAATAAAAAAGACTTCACAAAAATTAGCCATTGACTGTTCTTCAGATGAATTTGGTTTAATTGATGAAAATTTAAATATTAAATGTAATATAAGAAATAAAGGAAACATACAATTATTTGGAATCAATGTATGTTTAGAAGAAGATTGTAAAGAAATAAGTGAATTGCAAATATCAGACTCTGTTTATATTGAATTTATATTAAAAAATAATAATAAAGGAGAAAAAAATATTGAAATTGTTGCAAAAACCAATAATATAGAAGTTTCAGATATAATAAAATTTGAAGTAATTGATTCTTCTGGTTTGGAAATAAAAAATTTCGTTTATGATTCTGAAGTAGACTATAATGAAAAAACAAAAATAGAAATGGATTTACTTGTTAAAGTACCTGTAAAAGAATTAGAAGTATTTGTAAATGATATAAAAGTTTCTGAAATCCCGGAACTTTCAAAATCCAAAAAAATATTAATAATGGCAGAAGCATCAGAATTTGTAAGTTCAGATAAAATAAAATTAAGCATTAAATTTAAAGACAAACAAGGAAAACAACAAGAGTCAATAAATGAATATCCTATAAAAATACTTAATGTTCCTTGGTATGTCAAATTATTAGCTTTTCTGCATTTATTGTAAAATACTAATCAGAAATTATTTTATATTCTGAAACCCCGTCATTTTTGAAATAAATTATTAATGTATCTGAATCCAGACTAAGGAATCCCATTCCAGGACTAATATAATATTCAATATATTCTGTCCCATTAATATTGGCTTTTTTATTCCCTAAAAATTCAATAACTTCTTTCCTTGTTTTATCATCAAGTATTTTACTATCCATTAAGTCTCCAACTAATTCGTTTCTTTTATCTGTATTATTGTTCCATTCTTCTACATTAAAATCTCTTGAATCAAAATTAGGTGAAAATTTTATAAAAATAAATGTAAGTATTAAACTATATATTATTATAAAAATTATTATACTTGTTAAAGCCCAAGTTAACCAGAATTTCCAGTTCTCGAATATATTTTTATGTTTTCTAAAAAATAAATACACAATAAAAAAACTTATTATTAAAATTCCAAGCTTAAATAATAATTCTACCATTATTTAATTAACCTCAGATTTATAAAAATATTTTGGTAGTTCTTCTTGTTTTAGATATTTCTTTATTAATTCAATCATATATTTGTTTAATTCGTGATTTGTATCTTTAAAATATTGTCTTTCTTTTCCAAAACCAACAGCTACAGTATCAGAGCCTATAATAACCATGTTAGGGAATTCTTTTATTCCTCTGTTAAACACTATAATATTTCCCATATATTTTTCAAAATCGTTTGATTCATCAATTTTAGGCAGTTTTTTTATTTTTTCTTTTATAATATTTATTTCCTCATCATTTCTTAAAGTGAATGCTGGATTTTCACGTCCTGAATAAAATGATACTGATACAGATAAATAGTCTTCATTATTATATCTTTCATTATACGTAAAGAATGTGCAATCTTCATTTATGTTTACCTTATAACCGTCTGATGTTAAACAATCTGTATTTTTATCCGATGGTATGATTCTTCCCAATCCGCCAGAAAATAATGCAAAATCATAATTCTTATTTTTAGAAGTAAAATATCCTGAATATGTTTGTTCATATGGCCATTTTTTTAATAATGGATTATCATTATTTACTTTTTCTGCATTTCTTAACAATTCTACAAAAGACTGTTCTGTTAATTCAAAACTTCTACAATAATTTTGCATACAAGTTCCGATAGTAAGATTTTCAATAACCTCAATATTTAGAATTTTAGAGTTTACCTGATAAAAATTTTTAGTATTATCAATTATATCTAACTTATCTTTAGAATCATCTTTTTGAGAGCAAGCAACTAATAAAATAATTAATACTAACAAAGTTAAAACAAATTTTTTCATTTTAATTCATTAAATAAGGAAGTATATAATAATTTGGAAATGAGCCTGGAGGGATTTGAACCCTCATCTATTGGTTACTTCTAAGTCATCCAAAGCATAAATAGCTTTTAGTCATTGAAGTTTATCCGAAGCCAATTATTATATCCTGGTTAGACTACAGGCTCGTATAAAAATAAGAATAACTTCATATTTAATAGTTTAACTTTTCCAAGATTTATACAAAATTATTAAAACACCAATAATCACAAACATATCTGCTAAATTGAATACGGGCCAGATTTTAAAATCAATAAAATCAATAACATATCCATAAAATATTCTGTTAATTAAATTTCCAAAAGCACCTGCTAAAACAAAATCAAAGCCATATTGAAGTTTCTTCTCCTTTTTATAATAATAAATAATTAAATAGACTATAACAAACGTAATTAGAATAAATATTAGATTATTATTTTTTAATAATCCAAAAGTTATCCCTGTATTTTCAACATAATTAAATGAAAAATATTTAAAAATTTCTATGTTTTTTCCTTTAAAAAAAATTTTAGTTAAAATATCAAGTAAAAATAAGAAGACTATAAGAATAATATGTTTATAATATTTAGTAATTAAGTT
Organism: Candidatus Woesearchaeota archaeon; assembly: GCA_018302105.1. Taxonomy (GTDB): domain Archaea; phylum Nanobdellota; class Nanobdellia; order SCGC-AAA011-G17; family GW2011-AR18; genus JAGWAD01. Next base: position 4,541 of record JAGWAD010000009.1, on the reverse strand, counting down.
TTTCATTACGCTTCCATTGACCCATTCTCATCTGCTCTGTTTTGCAATGTCTTCTATAACTTGTAATCTTCTATCAATTACTTCAAGTCTTTGGTTAATTAAATCAAGTTTAGCTAAAAATAATTGTGTATCTGTTGAATTAAGTCCGGCTGGAGCATTAAAAGTTGGCTGGGAATAGATTGGTTGGCTAGGCTGTGTTTCATGAAAGCTTGGTCTGTTAAGTCCTAGATTATTATTAGGTTTATCAAAATCAGCTCCAAAATCAGGTTGTGGATCGTTAATATCTGGATTATCATTAAACGAATTATCCTCGTTTATCACATCTTCACCCTTGTTTTTTCTGAAAAAGCTAAATAAACCCATACAAAATATTTAAATATTGCTGAGTATAAATACTTTTTGATTATGGCTGAAGAAAAAGAGAAGCTTTCTTTAAAAGAGATAGAAAAAGAATTAGATAAAAAGAAGGAAGATAAAGAAAAGATTGAATATCTAAAAGAATTTCTAAAAGATGAAAAATACAAAGACATGAATAGAAGTTTTACAAAATTAATAGTTCCTTTGCTTACAAAACAAAAACCAAACGGCGATTATAGATTAACATATGATTCAATTAATGAAAGCCTTGAACCAATTTATTTCTGGATTTTGGATTTCATGCGTGATTCTCCACCAGGAGGACTTGGCTTGGATGTTAAAAAAGGACCAGAATCATTCGAAGCATCAGTTACTTCAGGTTATTTTGGAGAAATGGGACAAAGATCTTCATTGATGCAGCAAAAATCAATAGAATATATAGGTGCAATTAACCAGATAATTAAAAGTATAATTAATCTTATTTATGATTTAAAAGAATTTGAAATTCGGATAGAAGCCTATGATCATGCAAAAAGCGAAGATCCGAAAATCAAAAGTGGAGGCGTAAAATCATTAAAAGGAATCTGGATGGATCAGGTAGATGCAAGAAAAGGAAGAGGAAGCATTAATTTATTAGCCCAAGATTTACAGTTCATAACTTTAAGAGATGCATTTTTCCATTTTAATACAATAAAAGAATTAAAAGATGCAGACTTAAATGAAAGAGTAATAAATATTTTAGAAAGAAAATTAGAAGAATATGAAACTTGGGTTAAAAAAAGTGAAGAAGAAATTAGAAAAAGATATAATTTGGAAAGAATTTATTTAAAATCACAGGTAGGTTCTCTAAAATTATATGCAAATTGGGTGAAACCTTATTTGATAGCTTCTCAAAAATTAAAAACAAAAGGATCAGAACCAAAAGACTTCAAAAATCCAAACATAGTAAATAGTTTCAGCAATATGGAAATGGAAATAAGATTATATGGGAAAAGAGAAGTTAAACCAGATGCAGTGCATGAATCATTAAAAGATGTTAAGTTAGATAGAAAATATTTTGCAGTTATTGAAATTATAACAGATTTTAGAAGTGTTCCTTCTGCATTATCAGGACAGGGAGGAAGGCATTATGTACATGGTGGAAGGACAGATATTGCATTCAAAGGGTTTGTATTCGATGACATAGAAATGCAGGCTTTGGATAATTATGAATTATATGAAGATATTGATTTAATAGAAGATTATATTGGTAATAGTCTAAAATTATTACAAGATGAAATAAGTGCATATTTAGATCCTCCTAAAAATGAAGAAGACACAAAAAAAGAAATAAAGAAAAAACCTGTTCCAGGCGCATTTGATGGAATTTTCTCAGGATTTACAGGTATTTTCAAACCAGCAATCAGTTTTACAACAGGAAAGAAAAAAATTTCTTCAGTAGTTTATAACGATGTAAGAAAAGCAGCAGAAGATTCAGCAGGTAAAATGACTTTTACTATCTATAATGTTTATAAAAAAACACATGGAATGATGAATGTTTAAAAATTCTAATATAATCAACAAACAAAGTAATCAGGTATTTTTTATGTTTGTTGTTGACTGATATCAAATCACTTTTAACTTGAGAATTTATGTGGTTTGTTATAGAAAACTATAAAAACATTATAACTAATTTATATTCATGGCAAACTTTTACAAATCCTATATAAAATCAAATGATAATAAGACATTTAGTATTCCTATGAAAAATTTAGGAGCCCCGACTAATCCAATGGTTGCAAAACAGTTGGAAGAATTTGGCAAATTATTAAATCAGGGAATAAAAAATGTCGAAATAGGTACAATATCAGCTGATAAATTTGAATTTATTCCAAAACAACATTTTGAAGAAATAAGAAGATTAGCAAAAATTACAGATTCTAATATTTCAGTTCATGCACCATTAGTTGATCTGGCTGGATTCCCAGAACAGGGCCAAGGAAGATGGTCTGAAGATCAGAGAAAAGAAACAGAAGAAAGATTATATTCAATTTTACAAAGATCATTCCAATTAACAAATAAAGAAAGTGTTCCAGTTGTTTTTCATGCAGGACACATGCAGGCTCAGGAATATCAAAAAGATATGTATGTAACACAATTAGATGAAAATGGAGATATAATTAGGGATGAAAAAGGAAATCCAGTAGTTAAAAAACAACCTTTAGGATTTAGAAGTATAGTTGCAGTAAACCAGGATACAGGAGATGTAACTAAACTAGATTATGAAGAAAAATATTATTTTGGAAAAGATAAACCAGAAATATGGGATCCAATGAAAAGACTTCATAGTACAAACAGTACATATTGGGATCAGGAAAGAGAAAAAATAACAACAAGATTTAAAGAACTTGAAAAAGTAAAAGAAAAATTTGAATTAAAATCAAAACAAAACGAAGCAATTGAAAAATCCGGTTTGACAAATGATCCAAACTATCAACAGTTATGGAATACAAATAATAGAGATATGAAAATAATGCAGGATGATATAGAAATAGTGCACTCTAGATTAGCAAGTGAATATCAGAATTTATATGATAAATTTATAAGATTCTCAAGTGATAAAGTAAAAGAACATTATCAAGAACAGATAAAGAAAACAAATGAAGAATATCAAAAGAAAGATGAAGAAATAAAGGTAATATACAGGGATTTAAATCAAGTTAGACACGGATTAAGTCAGGCTGAAGATCAGGAAACAGTTATGAAATTAAATAAAATTTACGAAGAAAAACAAAAAGAAATTCTACAAAAACAATTAGAACAAAGCACAGGAGTATTACATACTGCCCTGAATCTTCCAGCACCAAAATTATGGCGTTATGTTGGAGAATTTGCAATAGAAAAAACAGCAGACACAGTTGCAAATGCAATGGCAAGAATGTATGTTAATACAAAAAAAGAAGGAAAAGGAGAAGAAAATAAAATACCATTTGTAGCTATGGAAAATTTCTTCGTAGGTTCTTCAATGTCAACAGCTAAAGATTTGAAAGCAGCTGTAAATCAAACAAGAGAAAAACTTGCAAAAGAATTAGTAGATAATAAAGAAGCAGGTTTATCAAGGAAAGAAGCTGAAAAAGTTGCTGAAAAATTAGTTGGAGCTACATGGGACGTTGGTCATATTAATAATTTAAGAAAAGCAGGATTTGAAGGCGAAGAACTAAAAAAGAAAGTTTTAGAAGAAACAAAAGAAATAGCAGAAGTAACAAAACACGTTCACATAACAGATAATTTTGGTTTTCATGATTCTCATCTTCCTCCAGGGATGGGAAATGTTCCTATAAGAGAAATAATGGAACAATTAGAAAAGAAATGGGGAGAATTAGCAGATCAGGGAAAATTACCACAACATCCAAGGGGAATAGTAGAAGCAGGAGGATTTGTAGGTGAAATTGGACAAAATCCAACATTAGCAATTTTAGAATATTTCAACAGTCCATTAAGTCAGGCAACTGGTGCACCTTATGCATGGGGTCCAACATCAAGAAGTATATCAAATACATCATCTCCGTATTTTGAATCTTTTATAGAATTCCCTCAACAGCATTTTAGTTTATATGGCTCAAGTTTCACAACATTGCCAAAATCTGTAGGCGGCCAGGTTGGAGAAGGCTCTTCAAGATTTTCCGGAACACCAAATCAGTAAATTTTAGATAAATCTCCATTGATTATTATTGGATTAATTGCAGTTAATTCATCTTTGAAAATATTATCAGGAAGAGGATTTAATAAAAATATTTTCTTATTTAATTCAAATGCTTTAAATATTTCTAAAAATGTAGCTCCCCCAATATAATTCTTACTTTCATTTTTATCAAAGTTTAAAACTAAAATAGCGTCATTTGACTTAACTTTACTTTCTTGAGATCTAAGCATTGCAGATTTCCATTGTATATGTTCTTCTTTGCTTAATTTTTTAATCTCTTCTTCTTTAAATGGATGTTCATAACTGTTTGGTAAAGTTATTTCATGTCCTGAATTTTCTAGCCTTTCTTTTATTTCAGAAATCCTATTGTAAAAATATTTGCTGCAACATATAAAAATCTTCATATTATTAAGCGATTGATGTCTAATTAAAAAGCTTACTAAATTATTTGGTTATAGGCCTATAAATTAAACGAAAAGATTAAATACTATATTAACAGGAA
>JAGWAD010000032.1 GCA_018302105.1 Candidatus Woesearchaeota archaeon | reverse complement strand
GTAAAAAAAACAAAAATAGACAAAAAATTATTTGCAGATCTAAATGTAAAACAAATAGATAAATTTATGGAAAATCTTGAAATTCATAATGCAATAGCAAGAATATTTGGTTTTATACAGGATTGCAATAAATATATCAATGACAAAAAACCATGGGAAATAAAAGACAAAGAAAAATTAAATGAAATTTTATATAATTTAGCAGACGCTCTTCGTATTGTCACAATTTTATTATCCAGTTTTTTGCCTTCAACATCAGAAAAGATAAACAAACAGCTCGGAATATCTTCAGGTTCACTTTTCGATTGTACTCCGGGATTGTTAGGAAATGTAAAAGTAAAAAAAGAAGAAATATTATTTAAAAAAATAGAAGGAGAAGCAAAAGAAGAAATACCGCAAGAATTTTTTAGAAATACCAGATGTTATGTATCTCCTGAAGTATCTAGATTGGGAATTAAAGTAAGATTTGCAGAACTCATAGGATTAAATATCAAAAAAAAGCATATGGGCTTAGAAAAATTAAAGGACGATATAGAAAAAAAAGCCAAGTTAGATGAAAATGTGATAGAAGGTTATGAAAAGGTTTATAAAAATTTAGGATTAGAAAATATAAAATGTTCAGTTTATAATCTGATAGATTTAGTAAAGAGAGGTGGAAAACTTCCAACAATTAATACATTAGTAGATAGTTATAACTTAATATCTCTAAAATATAGTTTGGTTGTTGGAGCACATGATAGAGAAAAAATAAAAGGTTCATTAGGATTTAAAATTTTAAATGGAACAGAATATTATATTCCATTATCAAAAAAAGAAAGAGAACAAATTAATGCTGGAGAATTTGGAGTAATAGATGAAGAAAAAGTCTTATGTAGATTAGATATTAAACAAGGAGAACAGACAAAAGTAACTGAAGATACAAAAAACATTATACTCTATGTAGAAGGCAATGAAAATGCTTCGGATGAACTTTTAGATATGGCTATAAAAGAAATGTGTGATTTAATATTAAAATTTTGTGGTGGAAACTACAGGTTAATTTAGAAAATGACAGAAAAAATAAAATACGAAGATTTTAAAAAATTAGATTTAAGAGTAGCAACAATAAAAAAAGTTGAAGATCATCCAAATGCAGACAAGCTTTACGTTTTAACAATTGACTTAGGCAGCGAAATGCGAACATTAGTAGCAGGAATTAAGAATTATTACAAACCAAAAGAATTGATTGATAAACAAATTATTGTAGTAGCAAATTTAGAGCCTGCAAGATTAAGAGGTATTGAAAGCAACGGAATGTTATTGGCAGCAGATGATAAGAACAATCTAGTAATTTTAACACCTGAGAAGAAAATAAAAGAAGGTTCTAAGATAGGGTAAATTTTAATTTTATAATTTCACCTTTATCAGCATTCAGACAAATATAATCCCCTTCTTTTAACTCATTAATTAGATTACCTACGCCAACAATACATGGTTTATTTAATTCTCTACAAACAATTGCAGCATGAGAAAGAATGCCACCACGAGAAGTGATAACACCTAAAGCTTTATTCATTAAAGGCAAATAATCAATTGAAGTCATATCACAAACCAATATTTCATTTGCATTTATATCTTTATTAAGCTTAGAGTCATCAAAGATTTTAACATAGTCTTTTACAATTCCTGGTTGTGCAATTTGTCCGAAAATAGAACCAAGATTAGAAAATATATTAACAGAATGTAAAATTCTATTATAATCAATAAATACAATATCATTATTTGGCCAAGTAGTACTTTCAAAATAACCAATTAGATAATTATTAAAAATTTCACCATTTAACTTTTTTTAATCAATTCTTGTTTTATCAAATCATTTACAATTAGATAATTGATGGTTTTTTTAATTTCACTTTGTAATTCTAAGTCATCATGAGAAAATTTCCATTCATTAAAGTTAAAAAAGAAAGACATAATCTTTGAATTATTATAACCTTGAGTCAATTCATTATGTGATCCATTGATTATTTCGCCTTGAATACCCTTATTAGTAATTATAAAGATAGTCGAAAACACAGGATCAATATGTGGCCCAATATGGAGTTCATATTTACTTAAATCTATTTTTTGTTGTTCAAGCCATGCAATGTTACTAATTAAAGATTTGCCGCGTACACGAAGTTTGAGAAGATTAGCATCGTTAGAAACTAACCTAAATGAACAAGGAACTTCAGAATTTTTAGTAATGTAATCTTTAATTTCTTCATTTGCAACATTTAAGAATTCTAAAGCAGGAAACTTATCTTGTTTGTTAAATTTTATATCAATAATTTTAGAAAGAATTTCTAACCGCTCCCTTTTACTATCATCTTCAATCCTCAAAGCATTAATATCTTTATAACCGATTCTAGCAAGCCATTCAACTAAAGAAAGTTGTTTGTTGGCAACTTCTCATAGGGTTAGGACATAAGATGGGCTTTTAAAGATTTATATAATAAAAACAATAAAATATTATAAACTTAAAAGAATTAGGAATTCCTGATTATTCAGAACAAGAATGGATTAATTTAGATATTAATCAAAAATTTATTGATTTGTTATTAATAGAAAACCTTGGAGAAGATATTAGAAAGAAAAAAATCCCATACAAAAGTGAAGAAATGGGTAGAGATATAAAATTATATATAGATTTAATAAATTATTTAAAACCAAAGCCAAAAATTGAAGAAAAAACAAAAAAAATAGTCAAAGAAGAATCACGTATATGGAATTTTAAATTATATAATAAATGGGAAGAGGATTTTGAAAAAGTTAATACATACAATGAATTTTTTGATTTCTTAAAAAGATTAAACGCTGCAGAATTATTATTTAGAAATATTGGAACTGGAATATTTTATTCAATATATGCAATAAGTAGTAGTTTTGCTGTTCATGGAAGATTTAATTATTATTTTGAAGAAGGAATTGATAATGCAGTAAAAAGATTAAATTCAGAAAAAGACAGACATCTGAGTAGAAAATATATAGATGAAGTGATAAATAACTTGTATTTCCTAAAAACATTAATAGATGAAAAACCATTAGATATAACAATTTACAAAATTGGTTGGGAACAAGAAAGAGCAGTATATCCTTATTATGCAGCATTAAAAAAAGAAAATAAAATAAAAATAATTTAATATCAATAAACCACAATACTATTTATTGTTATTAATGGCATTTAGTTAACATGCAGCACATTAATAATTTCTTTAAGCCTGCTAATACTAATAATAATACTACAACGTGTTCTAAATTAAACCATGAAGCCCATGACCATACGCTATTTCCCCATAACAAAACACCTAACACAAGCAATACTAAACCACTTAAAAAATGCATTTTTCCTGCACATCCACATTCACTGTAAGGCATTTTACAAACCCTGCACATTACTTCATTTTTCATTTCTTTTTTAACCATTAATTCATCCCTCCAAAAGATTATAAGAATTCCTAAATAAACTGATTTATAAGAATTTCTAATTTAAACATCAATTATTTTAGTTATATTCTCTAAAGAAAGATAACCAATTAAATATTCTTGAGATTTAAAGATATCTTGGCATTCTTTTATTCTATCTCCATTTCTTGTAAATTCAACATTCGCATTAAAATTAGTTTCAGTTATGCCACTTTTGTACTTCTTAGAAAAATCGCTTGCAACATCGCCTCTGATTATGACAGTAGCACTATTTGAATCAACAGTTGGATAATATTCATAATGTATATGTTTTTGTTTTATTTGTTTGCCATAAAAAGTAATTTCAGCGTTTATCATATAAAAACAAGATAAGTAAAAAATATAAAATTAACTATTGAATAAATAAGAAATTATTTTCCTAAGATCATCACTTTCAACAACAATATCAGCAACTTTTTTCAAATTGTCACTAGAAGAATTAAAAGCAATAGATTTTCCAACAATTTTAAAAGCCTCAATGTCCATATCACTATCCCCAATATATACAACATCTCTTAGTAGAATATTTAAGTCGCTTGTAAGATGTTTTACTATTTCTGCTTTTTTCTCTTTACCAGCACCAATAGGCCAAATAAATTCTCCAGAAATCTTTCCATCTTTAATAATAAGTTCATTAGCGTAAATATGATCAATTCCCAAATCTCTCTGTGCCCTTCTAGCAACATCAATAGAAGAACCACTAATTATAGCAGTAATAACATCATTTTTCTTTATTTCTTCAAAAGTTTCCTTAACACCAGGCAAATACTCCAAACTTTCAACCAGCCGATAATACGCTCGACTATCTCTGCCTTTCCATAATTTATTAACAACTTCTTCAACAAGTTTATCATAATCAGTATGTAAATATTTTTCAGTTAATATTTCTCCTTCTTCTAAAGTCTCAAATATTTTATGCAATTCCATCCAGAAATTAATATCTTTAAAAATTACTCCATCCATATCAAAGCAAATTAATTTAATCATTCATATTCCCCACATTGATTTGAAGGATTTTGGTCTTTTAATATTCAAATTTGCAAGATAAATCATTAATTTCCCATAATGTAATTGTTCATGTTGCATTAACCAGGATATGATTGAAAATTTACTTGTTTTATTTTCAAAAAATTCTACTAAGTTTGTATCTTTATCTTTAATTATTTTCTTAATCTTTTTATTAGTCTCATTTAATTTTTTAATCATTTGTTTCTTGGAAAATTTTTCAACTATTTCCATAAGTTCAGATTCGCTATTCCCATTTATCTGTTTTGCCAGAAATCCATTTATATACATTTGTCTTGTAGTTACTAAACATGCAAATTCCCAGGAAAAAGAAGTAAATCTGGTATTAAAAGATTTAGAATAATAAATTTCATCAGGAATAGATTTTAAAATATCAATTGTTACTTTATTGCATTCATCCCAATTACAAATAAAATCATCAATTAACATAGAATAAATTAAAAATACATAATTAATAAACTTTGCATTTAGAGATTTTCATATTTATGTACTGATTCAAACAAAAATAGTGGGAAATAAAGTTTTATATATAAGTGGGACAATATAATAATATGGAAAGTGGGACAAAAGAAGAGCTATTAAATGTTGATAGTAAAGGAAGACTACACCTGCCTAAATATATAAGAAAATCAATAGGCATTAAAAATCAAGTAATAGTAAAGATAGAAGACCATAATTTAATTATTAAACCAATTGACGAAATAGAAGACCCAATAGAATTCTTATCATCAATAAAATTCAAGACAAAAAAAACACCTATAGAGATGAAAAGGGAGGCTGAATCAGCATTTACTTAAAATGAGATTGTACTTAGATGCAGATATATTTTTAACATTATTAAAAGAAGAAGATAGATTCAAAAAATCAGCAAAAAAGTTCCTGAACGAAAATAAAGAAAACAAATTAATTACATCAAGTATAACTTGTTTAGAAATATGGTTCTTTTTATATAAAAATAATTTAAAAGAAAAGGCATTTGATGCAGTGAGGTCTATAAAAAAGATAGCAGAAGTAATTGAATTTGAAACAAAAGACATGGAATCTGCACTTTTAATAGCTGAAAAATATAAATTAACACCTGCAGATTCAATTCATGCAATATTAGCAAAAACCTGCGATGCAATTGTAAGTAGTGATAAATCATTTTTAAAAATAAACGAATTAAAAATAATAGATTTTTCCAAAGAATAATCACTTAGTCTTATAAGCTTTGCTCACATCTTTATTCCAAAAACTAGGTAAAGAATTAGAAATAAATCCTTTGTAATCATGCACATACAAATAAGTCAAACCTTTATTATCTTTTAATTTTTCAAAATCTTTTTCTGCTTCTTCATAAATATCTTTGATTTTTTTTCTTTCAAAATCTTTCTGTAATAAAGAAGAAGGCTTTAATAAAATATAATCACTTTGTCTGATTGCATTTATTTCAATATTAGCTGATGACTGAGAAATTAAAACAACAGAAATGTCTTTATGCCTGGAAATAAGCAGTAAATTAGTTAAATATTTATTTCTTTCACTCATGGAATTTCTTGATGAAAATTGTATTCCGGATTCATCTATAAGAACAACAGAATTATTCTCAACATCATCTATATTTTCTACAACATTTATCCAGTTTGGTAAATCTTTTGCATTAAATCCCATAGCATAAATATTTTTATTAGTTTTTACCTTAAAATTTTCCAGTAGGCGCATCCCTAAAGCCGATTTGCCAGTTCCTCTTGCTCCAAGTATTATTCCTATTGTAGAATTGGAACTAAGAATCTTTTCTTCAAAGTTTTCAAAATTTCCTTTAATGTTTTTTAATTCTTTAAATTTTTCATAAAGTGCTTCGGATTTTATTTTACCTATGAATATATTCAACTTTTCTTCTTTTACATCCTCTATTTGTTTAGTACCAGATTTCTCATCTTTAACAACAGTTTGAATTTTATTCTTTGATTTTATCTTTGCAATAACCCATTCAATTCCATGAACTATACCTTTCAGTCCATAATAGATCACCTTTATTATTCCGATTATTATATATCTTATAAGTTTATATAAATATACAAATATCTGTCCTAAGTAATAAAAAATTGATTTCTTTCTTCTAGCCATGAAATCTATAATAAAACAAGAAAGTTTTTAATAGTTTCTAAAAATCTTTATTAACTCAGATTTGCTAAGGCCATACATTTCTCTTATTTTATCTATGATTCCATCAGCCTTATCTATAACTTTGTTTTGATAATATATTCTGGGTACAGCACCTGTATCAGATTCTTCTTCTCTAAATTTTATTTTATTATCAATCAAAATTTTAGCTACTTTTTTACAAGGTTCACACCAATCCATTCCAAAAAATACAAATTCTCCTTTACTTTCATCATAAGGAAGAACTTCTTTTATAAATCCAAAATTTTCTTTATACTTATTAGAAATTATTTTTCTCCAAGGCATATTTTTCCATTCATTATTATAAGCAAGAATATCTTTATAGAAACTTTCAGCAATAGTATAAGCTAAATATAATAATTGGTTTCTGGGTGCTTTATTAGTTTTATATAAATATTCATGTTTTGAATAAATTATGTAATCTCCTTTTTCATCAAGATTCAACCAAATTTTATCCTCAAAGCCAATCAACAACCTATTCTTTCCTTTAAATTCATTACTAAAAAAGAAATTAAAACGTCCTTTATACCATTTAAATTCTCCTAAGGTTTTAAGTCTAGAATATTCAATACAATCAAGTGTAGCAATTTGATAAGCAATTCTTTGATGCAGTTGTTCATAATCTTTAGAATAATCAAATTTATCTAAAAATGGTTTTCTTTTATCTCCATTAAAAATTCCAAATTCATTAAGTTTATTCTCCAAAACAGAAAGATCATTCTTACCTGCAGAAGCAATTTTAGGTTTAATAACAGCAGCTGCTCCAGCACCCAAACCTATTTTAAGAAAGTCTCTTCTTCTCAGATTAGCCATATTGTTTTCGAATATCAACATTTATTTAAGATTACTGGTTAAGATAATTATCTTTATATCACAAATCATTTCTTGCCAATTTTCCATGCTTTATCAAAATAGTCTTTATAATAATCTGCAACAAATCTATTCTTTATTAGAAAAGCAGTATAAGTTCCTTTTATTATTGCAGTTACTACATAATCAATAATTACATTAGATTTTCTACTCAATAGTCTATTAATATTTTTAGAATCTAAATAAATCCTTAAATTTTCTTCCAATTTTTCATAAGATTTAATACACGTTATTACTGTATAGTAATTATTATAGAAAGATTTAAATAGTAATCAAGATAGTTAATATTAGTCATAAAGGTAATAAACAGTTTTATTGATTGGGAGAACATCAAGTGGAAAATATTATTTTTGGTAAAAATATAGAAGAAGTAATAGAAAACGTCCGTGTAGTTGATCCATATATAGCAGATAGGATTATTAGTTATGGTATTATTAATCTAAATGCACAGAAAGCTATGTGTGGACTTGAAAGTATTGCTTCTGCATATGTTAAACCTTTGTTAATTGAGCCTTTAGATATAACTAAAGCTATGGAACTTCCTTACGACGTAGATAATCCTTTATCAATAGCAATAGCTAAATTTTATCTCTGTTTGGAATCAGATAAACAAATAACAGCTCTATTTTTCGCAGACTATGAAAGTAAGATCGATTCTTGTGAAGTTGCCAGTACATTTATTAAAAACTATGGAAAACATAACTATCACCCAAAAAATAAGATAATTAAAATGGTTGATGTTTCACAAGTTCCAAAAGATAATGAACTTCAAGATGAAGGAGAACTTATTTGGACTAAGAATTTTTGGGAACGTCAAAATCCTACCGAGAACAGCAATTATTTATTATGTGGTTTTGAAAAAATGCCATTATCAAGATTATTGCTTCTTTTTTCTCCTATTTTTGAAACTTGTTTTGAACAATTACAAGAGAGTAGGGGAGAATGGAAAGATACACAATTCCCAGCAAACATCCATCTTTTAATTAGTGGTAAGGCAGAATGTGCATACAATTTAAGATCACGTATGAATCAAGGAGCAGGTAGCATGCAAAATTTTGAAGAAAGATTAAGTTTTTTTGAGAGATTTTACATAAAGATTAATAAATAATATTAATGAAATTGTAGAGGCTCTTGGAGTCTTACATTACCCTCTTCGTAGTAGACATAGAAAAATAAATAACTCAAACGAGGTATATGAATTACTCCAAAATTTAGAGGGTATAAGAATGATAAATTTAATTATGGGAGATAAATATTCTAAATTTGCAATTCATAAAGATATGGGTTATCAAATATTAACAGATCCAGATGATATATTAATGGCAAGAGCTGATTTAATGAATCCAGAATTAAAGACTAAATATTCCAATATTTCTTCAAGAAAAAAAATATTATTGCAAGCAATTATTAGCAGCCTAGGCCCTAAGACAAATATACATAGCCAAAGATTTTATTATGATTATATTAAACCAGGAATAACTGTCTCTTTAGTTCATGAAATAACAAGAAATACCCCTAAATGTTATTTTAAAATTGAAGAATCAGAAAGAGTGTTCTACTTTGAATTAGCTCCAGAAAGAGTTGTAATCTCTGATGAAAAGATTCAAATACCAAAGGTAAAGAATATAGCAAATGTTTTAGATTATGCTAATAATCTTATTCCATGGTGTGAGCAACATATAAATAAATTATGATTCAAAACTATTTGTGCCTGAAATTTTAAGTTTATTACATTTATAATTAATTTTGTAAAGTTTTATATTTTAAACTTTTTTAAATATAATAAATATTAATTGGGGATTTAAAAATAAGATAAAGGGGTTCTAAGAAATTTACATTATCAAAAACAAGAAAGTATATAATTAAATGGGCCCGATGTGATTTGAACACACGACCTCTGCCTTATCAGAGCAGCGCTCCACCAGGCTAAGCTACGGGCCCAATAAAACAAATGACCATTGAAAAGTTTATAAAGATTTTGAATAGATCGGCTCTGTCCTGAGTCTCTAAAATTGTAACCAAATAAGTTATGGGTTAGCAATCTTCCCATAACTTCGGCTCGTATTGTTTTACAATTTTTAGAGCTC
>JAGWAD010000008.1 GCA_018302105.1 Candidatus Woesearchaeota archaeon | reverse complement strand
AAAGGCAAAGAGCAGAATTGGTTTGTTGATACTTTTGATGTAGAAACTAAATTTATGGTAACAGGCGAATATATGAAAAGTAGAACTAATGAGAATTTAATTAAGGTTATGAAAAGAGCAAATTTTAAAGTTGGTGAACAGGTTGAGATTGTTACAACAGATGGATTAAGAGGTTATCCAAGAGTGTTAAGGAGAACGTTTAGTTTACAATCTCCTTATCATGCCTCTTCAAGAACTAAAAGCAAGATAATCCATAATGTTGTAATTGCAGATGAAAGAGGATTTAATTATCCCATTGAAAGATTGCATAATACAATTAGAGAAAGAACAAAAGTCATGAGGGGTTTTCATGGTTGCTTAGAATCTGCTCACGCAATTATGAAAGGTTTAGAGATAAATTATAACTTCAATAGAAAGCATATGTCTTTAGATAAAAAGACACCTGCGGAAGTTGCTATACCTCAATTAGAGTTAGGGGTTAATAAATGGTTAGACTTGATTAAAATGAGCAAAATATAAGAGCTATCCACTACCTTTTTATATCTGGTTTTATATCAGTTAATTATGGTTTTGAATGTAGCAATTTTAGGTTGTGGAAAATTAGGTTCTCAAATTGGTCTTTGTCTTGCAAAGAAGTATGGGAAGGAAACAATTTATTCAACTACAAGAAATAGGAAAACTCTTCAAAAGTTAATTAGTGAATTTCCAAATGCAACTAACAATAATATATCTGCTGTTAAAAAATCTGATATAATTTGCATTATAACTCAACCAGAAGAAGTTTCAGATTTAATGAAAGAAATTAAACCTTATTTAGATAAGGACAAGATAGTAATTAATTTTACTCCAAAGAAAATAATTGGAAAATCTCCAATTATAAATGTTGCAGGTTCTCCTGTTATTAAAGGTAAAATAAAGATTCTTTTATATAATAACAATAAATATGTAGGCTCTTTATCACTGAAAAAATTTAAAGAATATTTCCTCCCTATCACAAATTACTTAAATAAATGCGATGATGTAGCAAAAGAATTAGGAGTTATGTCAAGAGTTTATACCCATATCTTAAATTATTACCGACATTTAAGAAAAGAAGGAAATAGTCATAAAAATTTGGAGGCTTATTTTTCTTTAGTATTTGATACATTATCTGATTATCAGAGAATTGAAGATGCAATAACAAATGCTCAAACAAAGAAAGGAATAACAAAAGAATTGTTTAAGACATACAAAAAAGATAATAGTTTTTCTAAATTTGTAAATAAAGAAAAAATTACAGTTGATAAGAAAATAAAGTTAATTCAAGAGGATTAAGAATCATACCTATCAGCTTTATCATAGCCAATAACTAACATATTTTTTCCTCCAATATTTTCTGCCATTCTTAATGCAACATTAACACCTGCTCTTGTGGTTCTACCAAATTCTTCATGATTTTCAACGGGAGTATCCCAATGAACTAGCTTCTCCGAGTCATTTCTTCCAGTTAGTGCGTGATACTCAGAGTCCATTCTATCATCGCTAACAAGTACAACGTCCTCAACAAGGCTATCTTCTAAAGATCCTCTTATGTGTGGAAAATCAATACCTTGGAAGCTTGTTCCAGGTAATTTATGTCTAGAAAGTGTTCCTGGTTTTATTCCAAATTGTTCTTCGTATTTTCCAGGATGTTTCAAATCATATAAAACTGCTGATTGAAACGTTTCAAAAGGCACAATTCTAGTTTTTACACTATCAACATATTCAACAGCGTCTCTTATATGTCCTGTATCGAACATTCCAAAACTAGAAGGCTCTTCAATTAATCCTCCAATTGCTCCATATAAAACCTCATTTAATTCGTGAAAAACTCTACCAGGACCGAGTACACTCGAACCATTACCTACTGCTGGAATGAAAAAATGAACTTCATCAATCTCTCCCATGACCTCATTTGCTATTCCTTCTAATGCTCTTAGGGTAATCTCATTGTTTCTATATTGTCTTGTTTCATTATTCATTTTTTCCATAGAATGGTTTAGAAAAAAATAATCTCTATGTCCAGGTAGAAATCTTTTCAAAAATCTTGGAAATCCACTAACATATTCTTCTGCAGGAGTTAAGATTAAATGTTCATCATCAATTAATTGTTTTCTTATTGCTATTTCTCTTGCCTTTTCTCCTCCGGCAGGCAAGGCAACAAAGCACTCATATCCAAGCAATTTTCCAATTCCAGCAAAAGAAACTCCTGCCGCTCCAGAACTTGTTTCTAAAATTTTATTTCCAGGACTAATCTCTCCTTGTTCTTCATAGTGCCTGAATAAATCTAGATAAACTCTATCATAATGACTGCCAAAGGGATTGTCAAATTCTCTTTTAACCCATACTGTATTTCCATTAGGCACATTGCCCTGATATTTTATAAGTGGGGTTCCACCTATCTTAGAAGTTAATTCGTCATATGCTTGTTTTCTTTCTTCATTCATTTTCTCAAAAAAGCATGATTTAGCAAGTTTATAAAAGTTTCTATTATGTAACTACTACTAAAAGGTAAATTAAAATAAAGACGTTGTTAATAACTCCCTTTAACGTTACAATGTACGATACACTTATTTAAATATTATTTCGTAAAATCTATTTTAAAAAGTTTTTTTCCTGAATATATAAAATAATCCAAGTATCATCAAACTTAAAATAAAATTATTAAAACCATAAAATGAAATGGGATTAATAACTTTAGGCTTTATTCTGCACTCTTCTGAAAATAAATTTGATTCATAACCTAATTCCTTGGCTTTTTCTACTTCAACTATCTCCTCACAATTTTCTCCAGAACAAACAGAAACTTCACTTGCTCCAATACCATCCCCATTTTCATCTATACACGGCCCCCTATTTAATAGCACAACTTGTCCTTCTAAAACATGAGCTTCCAGACAAGAACTACAGCATGGCTGGTTAAATGCATTTGCTATAGGCTCACCAACGCACTCTTGGACAGAACCGCACAATATTCCATTAAATCCTGATTCACAGCTGCTTTCACAACTTCCGGCAATGCATTTTCCTACAGCACATTCATTATCAGATTGGCATTTTTCTCCATCCCCTTTTTCTCCAATAGGAGGAATTTCTCCACCTTCACATGCATCTCCAACACCATCATTATCACTATCTTCCTGTCCTGGATTAGGAATATTCACACAATTATCAGTTTCATCAAATATCAAATCTCCATCACTATCTGCTTGTTCTCCACCTTCACATGCATCTCCAACATTATTTTTATTTAAGTCTAATTGAAGTGGATTAATAACATTAACACAATTATCACACGCATCTCCAACACCATCATTATCTTTATCTAAATTTTCTCTATCATTTACATCAGGACACTTATCATTTATTGTCCACCCGTCTAAATCATTATCAGGAGGACATCCAAGTAATTTAAAGAAACAAGATTCAATGCATCTATCTCCAGGCCCACAGATTAAAGGCCACTTGCAATTTTCATCAATTCCACAAAGGTCTTCAGGAAGACCATACCCATCACACACATCTCCAATTCCATCATTATCACTATCTTCTTGGAAAATATTTACAACATACCTGCAATTGTCACACACATCTCCAAAAAATTCATCATGGTCGCTATCAAATTGGTCTGCATTTGCAATTTTTTCACAATTATCACAGGCATTTCCCCAGCCATCATTATCATCATCTTTCTGGTCTTGGTTAATTGTATAATCACAATTATCTAAAGCATCTTTAACTTTATCACAATCAGTATCAAAATTATCTGCATCGCCACACATACCATCAGGAATTCCATTAAAATCACAGTCAAAATAATAAACACTATCATATAATATTTGGTTGCATTCAGGCATATTTTCACACGCATCTCCGATACCATCATAATAAGAATCTCTTTGATTTGGATTATAAGTTTCAATGCAATTGTCACACAAATCTCCGACATTATCTTTATCCGAATCTTCCTGTCCATAATTCGCTATATCTATACAGTTATCTTTATCATCAAAAATTCCATCTTTATCAGTATCAGTTGGTTCACACGCATCTCCAATTCCATCTTTATTGCTATCTCTTTGCCCGGGATTAGGAACATAATCACAATTATCATTAGAATCTAGAATCTCATCACAGTCCATGTCAAGGGTTCCAATACCACAATTTTTGAATAACCCTTCATATCTTATTGTAGAAACAGGAAGTGCAGCAGTAAAGATTTTTACTTCATCTATTTTCCCGCCATATAAATTAAATTGTCCTTGATTAGAAAGAGGTTCTTCATTTCCTATATCACTTGCACCAATTAATAATCTATAATCCTCTTCGCCTCCAAATTGTTTAATCTGTCCTGTTCTTTGAGCAACCAATACTCCATTCAGATACATCTTAATTTTATTCTCATCAATATCAACCACAATTGCAATATGCATTAGTTTATTATTATAATAATCAATAGGAGATTTAATTATATTATTGTCTCCATAAACAAAAACAAAGTTATCATTATTCACTCCTAAAATATATCTTTCATTTATTCCCAGGTTATGTTCAGAAATTATAGGCATAAAATTAAAATTTCCCTTTGTAGTTGCTTTACTTAAATCAGGTTTCACCCACGCCATTATAGTAAAACTGCCAATTCCCATATTATTTAACCCAGGTCCGCTTACTCTTGCTGTAAAAGGCAATTCTATTGCATACCTTGGAGCTAAGATAAGTCCATAATTTTGTTTAACATTAGGAAAAAGATCTTTTGCACTTAAAATAAATTGTTGGCAGTCAAAATCAGCAGAGCAGATAATACTTCCATCATTGAATCCAAGAACACTAAAGTCATCAAAATTTCTATTATCAAAATTAAGATATGCTATTAAGCCGCCTGGTTGTTTGGGTCTAAAATAACCTGGATCTTCATATCCTTTTTGAAATGATTGTAAGTCACTAAGTTCAGATCCTGAATTAACTACACTACTATCAGTGGAAGTATTAGTTTCCTGAGAATTAACATCATTATTTTGTTCAGTATTACAGCTTGTTTCTCCGCCAATCTCAATTGATTCACTGCAGGGATCAGTGCCTGAACTAGAGGGATCTTGATATTTAGGTGGAACATAGTCAATAGCATTAGCAAGAGTTAGAAACAACATTAACACTAAAAAACAAAAAATAGCAATCTTTTTCATATCAATTTGAAGAAAAACTCCTATTTAATTCTTTTCAAAATCCATAAGCCAACTTTTACATTATAATTTTTTTTCTTATGGAATTCATAGCTATTTTTTAATATGAAATTATATTCAAAAATACATTCTACTTTAAAATTATTTTCTTTTGAAATTTTTTCTATAAAACTTTTACTTTCAATTTTATGCAATGAATAAATATTATCAGCTAAATCAAAAGCTTTCTGTAAAAATTCTTTGTCAGCTTTCCTTTTCCTGACACCAAAAGGCGGATTCATTATAACTGTATCAATTTTTTCATCAAACATATTTATATCAGAACAAAAAAATTCAGCATTTTGAAAATTCTTTGCATTTTCTTTTGCAATTTCTATTGCTTTTTCATCAACGTCAATAAAATAAACTTTTTTAGCATTTAATAATAAGACACCAATTCCAAAAATTCCGTTCCCACATCCAAAATCAGCAATTGTTTTATTTACTATGTCTTTTTGTGCCTTTATCAATATATCTGCAGCAATGTCTCCTTCAGTAGAGTATTGTTCTAATTTAATATTAAGATTTTCGAAACCTTTTAGTTTACTTAGATAAATTGCTAATTTTTTTTTATCCATTATTTTTTTATAAAATCTCCAATAGTCATTCCTTCTTTAGAAGATTTTTGTTTAATTCCAAGAATAGAACTTTCTTCTTTGTATATTAAATTTATATTCAAAAATTTCTGAATCTTCTTAACTAAATCCAGATTAGGTTTTATCCCTCCATTCTCAATTTTTAATAATATAGATTCTTTCTCATTTAATTTAAAGGAAAAATCTTTTTGACTTAAGCCCAATTTCTCTCTTTTAGCTTTTATTATTTTAGCATAATCTTCTACAAGTTCTTCAATAGGTTCTTGATGCCTGAAATTCTTTTGTTTTTTAATATTATTTATAGGATTTTGATAGATTGCCTTGCCGTATTTAGAACAATTATTACATACCTTAAGCGTAGCGTTCTCTATTATGGTTATTTTCAGATTTGCTTCTTTTCCGCATAATTCACAGCTGCTCATGTATATTATAATAAAGAAGGAATTAATAAAATTAATTATTTTAGACTATTAAGAAGATTATATTTAAAATTGCTATTTGTAATGAATAACTGCTAACAATGAAAAATTTTAAGATTGGAATTACTGTCAGTTTAGATAATCTAATTTTTCTTCCATAAAAATCCATAATCATTTAATGTCTGGTTATACAATAAGGAATAAGTTCTGTTTAAATTATATAAATAACTTCTGTCTACTCTTTCTTTTTCCTTGCATATGTTTTTATCTCCGAAAATAAAGAATTTCTCATTCTCATATAATATTTTTTTATTTTTTAAAAAATCTTTATCTTTTATATAATCTGGTTCACCAACAAATTTAAACATTACAATCCTATAGCCCTTATCAATTTCATAATCTAAAAGTTCTTTCCTTGGAGCATCCTTGCTATCTCTTCCATAGTAATTCATTAATACCCATGCATTAGAAGAAACCATGCACCCATCATTTGTCATATTAACAGCAGCTAGATAACTATCCTTTGTATAATCCTTATAGATCAAGTCATAAAAAACAATAACAGAACTAAAAGATAATACAAATAATAAAATATAAAAGAAAATAATAAAAATCTTGTAAATATCTTTTAGATTGGCAATAAACTTATAGCTAAAATAAACACAGGGCAATAATAAATTAAACAAATATCTTGCTTCCTTTCCAGGCACAGAATAATAAGAATATAAAGTAATTAATAAAAATAATATCATTACATAATCAAAACCTTTAATCTTTTTAAAATTAAAAATAAAATAAAATAATGTAAATAAAACCAAAGGACCTAAAATATAAATTAAATGGACAAAATTAAATGCCTGCCTGTAATAATCCCTGAAGTAAACGTTTAAAGCATAATTATCTAGGAAGCTGATAAATGGATTGCCAAATTTAAAATAATAATATAATCCAAATAAAACTATAGGAATAATAAAGTAAATTGCTTTTTTAAAAATTAATTTAATGTCTTTTCCTAAAATAAATGGAAAATATAACATACCATTATATCTGGTTAAGAAAGAAAATGCAAGAAATATTCCTGAAAATGCTGAATCATAAAAGGCAAAATATAATTGAAACAAAGATAACATCAATAATTCTGTGCCAATAGAAACCCCCAAAATAAAATATGCAGGAACTAAAAATAATAAATAATAAATATTTAAATTAAAATTAAATTTTTTACAAAAAGCATAACATGAATAAAGATGCAGTGAAGCAATGCTTATAATATATAAAAATTCAGCAGCCTTAAATCCAAAAATAAATCCATAAAAAGAAATTATAAATGATGAGAATAATGGTCTCAAAACTTCAAAATATAATCCTTCATTAATCAAATATTTTGCATTCATGACATAAACTGCAAAATCCCAGCCAGTATTGTTTAATCTTTGATAAATAAAAAAGAAATTTGTTGCTAAAAAAGTCAATAATAGGAATAATCTACTATTAAGAAAAAAATTAATTAGTTTTGTTTTCATTTAAAACAGCCCTTAATTCTCCTTCACTAACAAATCCCTGGTATTTATTTTCATAGTTGATAATTATTGTTGGCGCCTTTTCAACACCATAAAAGGAAGTTAAAGATTTAATAGAATAATCATCAAAATCTTTGTCAAAAGATAATATGCTGAGGTCATTGTATTCTTTGCCTAAAATATCCAAGACATAGCCTTGCCTTAATGATTCTTCATTTCCTTCAACATTATAAAAAAATAATATTATAGAATTTTTTTTGCCGCATTTATCATCAAGTTCTTTATTCATATTATAAAATTTTAATTCAGAAATAAAGTATTTCCTTTTAAGATCATTGTAACTTTGCCTGCGCGTTAATTTCTTGTTGTCATATACAGTCAATGTTCTTCCCATATCTGCAAGCTGTTTTCCAAGTTCATTCAGCCTTAATCTATCAAAAGAGCATTCTCCTTTTGTAAATAAGTAAAAAAATCTCTCGCTTATTTCAAAAGATTCAGAATCTAATTCGCTTTTCTTCAATAATTGTGAAGCATCATCAATTCTAAGATTATCAAGCAGATAGCCAAGATAAAAACCAATTAAAAATATTGCAATAGTTATTATTAATGCTGTAACAAGCATATCCTTCCTGAATTTATTTATCGCCATCTTTCTTTAGCACCTAAAACCTCTAAAATAAAAGCATGTACCCATTGTAAGCTTCTTATTATTGGATAAAGAAACAGATATATAAATGATACTAAATGAAATCTCCACTTTTCATCAACATACCTGTGTGCGATTATGTAAAGATATATCCCTGCTATTAATACAACAAAAAAAGAAAAGAATAATTTAAAATTTATTTCTAAAACTACCTGTTTTATAGTTGGAATTTTAAATAAATCAAAAAAATGAATTTTAAGTATTGAAAGTTTGATAAAAAAATTATATAACCTTATAATCACTTGGTAGCCCATGAAGCCTGCAGAAATAAAAACTACACAAACTGTAAGAAGCTCAAGAGGTAATTGGAATCTTCCCAATAATCCATACCTTTTTCTCATTACCATTCCTTTGTATCTTAATGTATTAACCATAAACCCCCTAAACCATCTAACTCTTTGGAACCATAAGCTTTTCAGGTTATTTGGGACTTTAGTATAATTAACATTTTCCTCGCATAAAAGTATTTGATAATCATTTTTTCTTAATCTTAATGCAATTTCAAAATCCTCTGTTAAATTTCTGTTAAATTTACTGTCAAATCCCCCAAGTTTTCTAATCACTCCGGTTCTAAATAAACTTAATACTCCATGTGTTATATGTAAGGTATTTACATTGCTCATAAGTTTTCTTATAAACGAAGAAAAAATATATTCCAGCCTTTGAATTTTCTCAATTGTATTTCTTGGATTTAATACTTTTATTGGACTTATAACAGCACCAATTTTTTCATTGCTAAAATAAGGAAGCATTAATTTTAAAGATTTCTCACTAGCTAAAGAATCAGCATCAAAAACTCCGAAATAATCGCCTTTGGCAATTTTAAGTGCTGTATTTAGAGCACCCGCCTTACCAGTATTATTTTGTTTTATAACTTTAACATAAGATATTTTTTCCTTTTTCAGGAAATTTTTCAATATCTTTGAAGTATCATCTTTGCTTCCATCATCAACAACAATAATCTCAATTTTGTCTTTAGGATAATCAAGTTGGATAAGAGATTTTACTGTATTGATTATAGTTTTTTCTTCATTCCATGCAGGCACAGCAACCGTAACAAATGGAAATTCCTTCAATTCATTAGATTGGTTCTTTTCAAGCCTGCTGCTTATAATTATCCAAAATATAGATATATATAATGAAACAAAGGATATTATCCATATATAAATTTCAAACATTTTTATCTCCTGTTCAATGGAATATATTGATATATCTCTACATCGCCATTGCTAAACACTTTATTAAAATTCTGTGGGCTGTACCTTAATAAAAATAATAATTCCCTATCTTCATTAGCCCAGAACTTATTTAAAATTTCTTTATCAATCCAGATATATTCTATATTATATTTATTAATAATTGCCAGTGCAACATTCAGGTTGTTTGTTCTGAAAAGTCTCTCTGCATCAAGCGCCCTGGAACTTACTCCAGGTGCATATAAAAAATTTGAATCCATAAAATTCTTTTTATCTGCATAATTAAGGTAAATTCCTCTGCTATAATCAGAGAAAACAACAGTATTGATTTTCTGGCCTTTCAAAAATTTTAATCCATCTGCAAAATCTTTTGTTGGAGTAAATTTAGAAATTCCATCCATATATGCTACTATTGAAAACAATAAGCCGCAGCACAGAATCACGATTGTAAGGTGTTTAAAAATTTCAGATTTCCAGTCTACAAAAAACAAACTGTAAATTCCATAAGAAGCAAAAAAAGCTAATAAAAATACTAATAAAAATATTAAAGCATTGAAATATATTGTTAAAACAGTAAAAATAATCAAAACAGAATAATAAATAAATGTTTTTAAAAGATTATCATTTATATAATATATTCCAATAATTGCCATTAAAAATAAAAATAAACTAAATCCAAAGATACTTCCAAAATCAGAAAATATTATATTAATAATATTATTTATATTAAATTGTATTATACCAAAAATTGTTTCAGGCACACCAATTTTAAATACCTTGAAGAATTGTACAAAAAATATTATAATCCAGGATAGAAAAAATATTAATAAATTAAATTTCTTACCTTTCTTAAAAATTCCATAAATAGAATATATTATTAAGATTAATGTAGAAGAAATAAAACTGAAAAAACCAGTTATTATAAATAAAAATAATGCAATTTTATGTTTTTTATTTAAATGCAGCAATATAGCAAATAGACTTAAAAAAACAACAACACTATATTTAGTTAACGTTGAGAATAGATAAATAAAAGTAGGAGATATAATTAAAATTAAGCTGGCTAATCCGCGGATTTCAAATTTAATTTTAGTAATTATAAAATAAAACAATATAAAACTAAATACACCAAGTAAAATTGGCAATATCCTGGGAATTATTTTAATATTTAGAGATAATAATAAAGGATATCCATATTCTCCAACATAAGGCCTTCCGCCATAACTCATAGAATCTTCTGCAGGAAAAGCCTTATTCTCTTTAATAAATTCTGCAATTTTCAGATTATAATAAGATTCTTCACCATAAAAAAACCCGTCATTATTTCTAAATCGTAAATATTGGGATAAAGATAATAATACTATACACAATATAAGCAAAAGGTAAAAATATTTTTTAGCATTCAACAACATAGAAATTACCCTCCTGTCTAAAACATTTATTGTCTTTCGTATATTTTAAATGTCTTACAAAATAAAATTGTTTCGTATCTTCAGAAAAATAAATTACTTTAATATTATATTTCTTTAGTAATTCTAAAATCTTGGCTTCACTGAATGTAGTGTAAAATACTTCTACATCCTTAAGCCTCTTTACAGGATTAGGAGCTAATAAAAAATTTGTATCAATAAAATTCTTTCTGTTCGCAATTGCAGATATTAAATGCCCTTCCTCAAGATTACCTAAAATTACTTCATTATTATCAACAAATGCAGCCATCTTCTTTATATCATTGATCTTTTCTTCATTAATTGATGTAAAGTTAGATAAAAAAGTATAAGAAGGGATAAAAGAAAAAGCAACAAAGCTGACCAAGAGTAAAAAAGCAATAAAATAGTTTAGATTTGCAAATCTTGTTTTTTTAATATACTCTATTAAGCTTCCCATAGTTAAAGCTGAAAATATACATAAAGCAATTCCTAAGATCATCATTCCAACAGAAATAGTTATCATTCTTAAGGATAACAAAATTAACACACCTAAAGTAAATGCGCTATAAAAATAAACAGGTTTCTTTTTTTGGTTTATTATCCCAAGATATATTCCTACACATCCAAGTACTAAAGGGAGTATCCCAACACCAATAAGCAAACCTGAAACAGATAAGGGTTGATACTGATCTGCTAAGACATTTAAAGGAATATTTTGTCCAATAATATTAATTCCATATTCAAAAAATGCTTTTTTATAAATAATAAAACTAATTAAAAGAATAGCCAGGATAGAAAATAAAAATGCCTCTTTTTTTAATTTAGTAGGAACCAAAGCTCCGCCACTTAGTAAGAGAAAATAAACCAAAATTGTTATAACAAATACAATGGCAATTGGATGTACTAAAGGAAGTAAAAAAGAAGATAAAATAAAAGCCCACATATAAAATTTATTTTCTAGTCTTAATGAAGAATATAACATCAACAACAAGATAGGAAGAGCGAGTGAATAAGGAGATATAACATTCAATGTATCTTTTAAAAATATAGGAATAAATCCTGATAATAGTGCAGCAAATAAAGAAGCATATTCATTACCATTCACATCTTTAGCCATAAAATAGATTATAAAGACAATAGAGGAAAGAAATAATTCTGGTAAGATTTTAAGCATGACAACAGAGCCAAGACTAAACAAAGACATAAAAACATAAAATAAAGGCGGATAAATTAATAATCTGCCACCATAACTTAAATCATCATAAAACATTAAAGATTTATTTTCTAACAAATGATTTACATACCTTAGATTAAAATAAGCTTCACCACTGCTAAAGTGTTCAGTACCAAAAGTAAAATATAAACGAAATGCAAAAGTTATAAAAAAAATTAGCAATAACAAATGCCAGCTTTTAATTTGAAGTTTCATCTTGTGTTACAACCTTTGTTTCATTATTAATCTCATTTTCTGGTAAACTATTCTTAGGAGCATCTTGCAATTTGCTTCTTAACTGATCTTCGACCACATCAAAATAATCATAAAATTTGTTTGTTAATTTTAAAATTTTAGTTCTGCCTGTAGGCTCGCTTACAACAAAATCAAGTTCTTTTAAAACTTTAATATGATCATAAGCCCCATTTCCCCTTATTTTTATTATTTCACTTTGCAGTGCAGGATTTTTATAAGCAATCACAGCTAAGGTTTCTTGCGTCGGCCTATCTAATTCGCTGTCTGTTAGTAAACTTTCTGTTAAATAAAGATATTCTTTTCTGATATTCAACTTAAATTTAGAACCCTGTTCAATAATTTGTAAAGCAGAATTTTTATCTTCATAATCTCGTTTAAGCGATAATAGCGCTTCTTTAGCATAACCAATGCTGCCAATACCACACATTTTAGCCATTTCTTCAATATCTAAAAATCTTCCAGTTGTGAATAAGACAGCTTCTATTTTATTTTTATCATCCTGCATATATTGTTTAAGAATACTTAATTTAAAAGCTTTACTGCCACAAAACTAATTTAAGAAATTAAAGAAGAAAACATAGGATAACAAATCACATAAACTCTTTTAGTTGAAAATAAGGTTTGCTGTTGACTACAAAAATTATTTACTCAATTTTATAGCCAATTATAACATTCCTTTGTGTATAATTAATATTATAATAACTTATTTCAGTCAAAGTATAATTATAAAGAGAGAAGGAATAGGGTGTTAATTTTAAGGTTTTTTTATTATTTTCAATAGGTATATTAATAACCTCATTTCTCGAAAGCAATACTTGATAATTTATAGTGCCATTAACTAATTTGCCAGCTGTATTATTTATATTAAACTTAATCTTTTCTGATAATGCACTATAGGAACCAATATTATCTAATCTAACTATATAACTATCTCTAGGACTGCCATGTGAAGCATCCCAATTAGTTTCCAAAGTAATATAAAATAAATTTTGCATTGGGTTACCAACATTTTTAATATCATTATAGAAAAAAAGCATTCTATCACGATTAACAACCCAATAACCTGGATAAATAAAATTAACTGGAACTAAACTCCAATACGATACACAATTAGAGCACCTATTGGGATTTGTTTGTAAATTTGTTGAAGTGCCACCTACATTTCTGTTGACTGTTGAAACATTAGCAATCTTTGGCTTATCAACACATTTATTATTGGAGCAAATTTGAGACGGATTGCAATTAGAATTGGAATTACACTCTTTGCTTATTTTTTCTTTATATCCAAAGAATTTACCAAATGAAAAATACCCTGTTGTTTGATTGCTGAATACCGTTGCAAACATGATAGTGCTTAGCACAATTAAAAGAATCAATCCAAATATCTCCTTCCTCATAAAATCCTAACGTTCTTTTTATATATATATATATATCGTAACTACCAACTAAGAATTACAATTCAATAGAATATCTAAGTATTGCAGAAACACCACCAAGCTCTTTTATCTGTACCCCTTCTTTTGTTTCAGTGCTTATAATATACACAGCAGTATTCATAGTATTTGCTTTTTCTTCAAATTCTTCTATTCTTGAAAAATCTTCAGACAATAATAATTTATCAACAGCACCATACTCAAGTGCTCGCATAACATCATTAGGACCATAAATTGCTTTTTCAGAATTAGTTGCAAGCATTCCAAAAAATTCATTAACTAAATTTTTCTCTTTCATAATTTCAGCTTCTGCCAAAGCATCTTGGGATTTTTCAACTAATTCATGTAGGCCCTGTTCATCAGTATAAGCTATATCTTTAATCGCTACAATTTTTTTCTTTAATTCATTATGTAAATGTGGACCATTAACAAAAGTTTCTTTAGTTGGTCCTGGTCCTCCAATCAAAATTCCCTTCAGATCCTTGCCAACAGCAGCAAATTCAACATTAGCAACTTCTGCTATTCTTTTATAAAATTCATTTGCAGCTTCTTCTCTTAATCTTGCATACCTGGCTTGACTATTATGAACTAAAATTCCGTTAGCTATAAAGTTCTCATTTTCTACACCAATATCAATTAATTCAAAATTGCCTTCAATTTGTTCAATTTGACCAATTTTTGTGGGCAATAATGGATAATCTACAATTCTTTTCAATTGTTCATAAAGTTGAGGTTCATCTGTAAATTTATTTAAAAAAGTGGTAAAGAATGTGTTTTTACTCATTCCTCGTTTATCGCAAAGAAACATTGAAGCTGATTTAAAATCTTGTTTTAAGTAGCCAAAACTTTCAAGTAAAGATCTAATACTTCTTCCAGACCATGCAATTTGTCTTGTATTAGATTTATAACTCCTAACTTCTATTAAATTGTTCAACTTTTTAGTTTTATCATCAGCCATAAAACCAATAAACTTTCTAAAATTAATTAAAGATTCTTTATCAGTTATCCTAATAGACCATTTACCTCTTCCGGCATAACAAAATGAAGCGACTATACCAAACCTAAGTAGCATTAAATGCATTTGCCCTACTAATTGTTTATTTTTCATGGTTATTGCTGCTTCATCATCATCCACAAAACCTTCAGCATCAAATAAACCTTTAAGGAAAGAAGCAGCAACATCATTATTTGAAATCATTATCTTTAAAGGAACAGATGAAGTTTCACAATATTTCTTTTCAGGGAATTGTGATTTTATAAATCTAACAACATTTCTGCTATTTATCCTAACTTCATAATAATTTTTATCTTTCCTATATCTAAAAGTGGATTTCTTACCAAATAAATTAAATATAAGCTCTGAATAAAATCGAGCGACTTGCTCTCTTTGTTCAACAAGTTCAATTCTATCATCTTTATCATAAGAACCATCACCTATAATATACCCAACAAATCGAGCCAAATCAGATGTTAAAACTGAAGGTAATTTTGTACTACCATCACTCAAATAATCGAAATATTGTAACATTCCATTTATCTCCATATTCTCAGGAGTTAATAAAAAATCACCAACTTTAAGTTCTGAGGCAATTTTTTCTTTCACAGAATTACCTTCAATAACAAAGAATATATGATTCGATGAAGATTTTATTTCTAAATAAGGTGCTCTTGTAGTAATTTTGAATAATTTAGTATGTTTAGTCATAGTTTTCTCAATTATTTTAGAATCAATAAATTTAGTTTGGTTATTATCAAAGCTCTTTAAAACCCAAGATTCAGAAGACTCACCTATTTTACTTACCACACCATTAGCTTGATAAATTAATGTTTCAGGATCTAAACACCAGCCACCAACTTTAACCTTTCCAGGAACAGAACTAGAAAAATCTCTAATCACTTGTATGCTTTTTCCTTTAAGTAAACCAATAGTTGATTCTCTATTATCTAAAACAAGCAGACCATAGACTTCATTTATCAGCATCATTCCTTCTAAAGGTTCTAGAACAAAAATATGGTCACAACGATATAATCTTATAGTAACAGGAACAGGCGGTTCAATACTCCAGACTTTAATATCCTGTTTTCCTTCCTGGCTTGCAATATTTCCAGAAAAAGCAGCCAGACCATTTTCAGGAGTTTTTCCATATACTCTTAAATGTCTTATTATTCTCTCTAAAGCATCCTGTACATTTAATCTATTTGTTTTATCCTTAATATTTGATGCAGTTCCCTGTTCTTGTGCTAAATGTTGTATTATCTTATTCAGATCATATCCAGAAGGAATATAAACTGAAACAAATTCAGTATGCCTTCCTCTATACTGTTTTAATTCATTTACAAATTTTCTTAATTTATATTGTTGTTTTGTGTCTAACATATTATTTTGCTGAAAATGAAGTATTATAAAGTTTTGGTGTATAAAATGTCAAGAATTTATCAAAAATCAAATGAGAATAATCTAAAATATAAGGACAAAAATAGATAAAGAACTAAAACAGTAATCACAAGACTGATGAGCCAGATTAATATTGCTTTTCCTATGCTTAAGGATTTTCCAAAATATTTCAAACTAAGAACAGTCAATACACAATTAATTAAAGCAAACAAGAGATATAATAAAAGTAATTTGATTGTTATAATTTAAGACGCCCCAAAAAGACCACTAAAAATAGGCAAACTTAAAAGACCAGTAATTATTGTAACTAGTAAACTGACAGAAATATAGTTCCAATAACCAACTTTCTGAACTTTAAAAATTTTGCTGGCGAAAAACAAAGCAGACCCAAATAAGAAAACTATAACAGCAAAAGGAATTACAAAAATTAACAAATCCATAACCATATAAAAAACAAACATTTTTAATATTATATACATTTCTTTTAATTTTATAGTAACTATCTTCTTAATAATCAAAAACTTATATACTAGAATTCTATTTTTAATTCTTTACCATATTTAACATTTTTTATTTTATGAGTCAATATTATATCCTTCTCTATTATTTTTAAATTTTCAGGCACAACTGCAGTTTTTACTTCAGCGTTTAATGGTTTTCCATTTGTTTTTTTATAGCTCCACATAGTACTATTAAAGTCAATTATCTCTTGGGTTGTTATTCTTATTTTTTCTACTAAAGTTTCTTTTGGGAATTCTTCTAAGTGGATATCTTTGTTTAATAACTCTTTGTATAATTTATAAGTAATTAAAGGAATTACTGGAGCCAATAACTTAAGTAAAGTTTCTAAACAGTAATATAATGCATATATTGCCCCATTTTGTTCTTCTTTGCTAAATTTATTATCTTGATTATAAGCTCTGGATTTCACAAGTTCTACATAATGGCTGGAAAAAGTTTCCCAAATAAAAGTTTTTATTTTAACTACAGGATTATGGAAGTCATATTTTTCATATCCATAATTTGTTTCTTTTATTAGTAAATTAATTTCATTAATAATCCAATTATCTAATTCATTTAATTTGTAAGTTTTTGATTTTTCAAAATTGGATATAAATCTTGCAATATTCCATAATTTCATTAAAGTCTTTCCTGCCCCATCTATCCTTTCTAAGCTGCATCTAAAATCTCCTTTAACCAGATTACCCTCAACTACAGCCCACAACCTAAAAGGTTCTGCACCATATTTATCTAAGATTATTTTAGGATCAATGCTATTGCCTAAACTTTTACTCAATTTCTTGCCACTGTCATCTGTTATGTGATAGTTTATCCATACATCTTTAAATACACATTTCCCAGTTAAATGATAACACTTCAATAATGTATAATATAACCAAGTACGGATAATTTCTTTGCCTTGAGGTCTCAAAGTTGCAGGAAAAGCTTTCTTAAAGAATTCCAGGTCTTTACCATAGTGCAATATATACAAAGGACTTATACTTGAATCAAACCAAGTATCAAAAACTCTTTCTTCTCCTCTAAATTCTTTATTGCCGCATTTTTCACATTTTTGTATATTAGGTTTTTCCTTCCATGGTTTGTAATATTTGCCTTTTTCTGGAACAAAAACCCAATTACATTTAGTACAATACCATAGAGGTATTTCTGTTGCATAAAACCTTCTTCTAGATACAGGCCAGTCAATATTTATTGAGTTAATCCAGTCAACTAATATTTGTCTGCTAGATTCATCATAAAAATTTACTTCTTTCTGCAACTCTAATATTTTATCTTTAAACTCTACTTGTTTTACATAAAGTTCAGGCATTGAAATAAATTCTATCTGATCTTTGCTTCTTTCGCATATTGGCACACTGTGCATTAATTTTTCTTGTTTTTCCAATAGCTTCTCTTGTTGTATTAAATCTATTATTTTCTTTCTTGCTTCCTTAGTTTTAAGCCCTTTTAATATTCCAGCATTTTCATTCATTCTACCATCTATGCCAACTGCCATTCGAGGCTCTATGTTCATCTCCCTAAGAAATCTAACTGCATCTTGATCACCTGCACTTTTACTCATGAAAACTAAACCAGTACCAAAATTTGGGTCTGCAGATGGATGTTCTATGATTTTTACTTCAATATTAAAAATAGGGGTTATTGCAGTTTTGCCTTTCAGATATTTATACCTATCATCTTTAGGATTATAAATTATTAATGCGGCAGTGCATAATAACTCAGGCCTTGTAGTTGCTATTATAATATATTCATTAGTGTTCTTTATCTTAAATTTTACATGATTTAAATCTGTTTCAACATTTTCTCTTAAAACCTCTGAATCTGCTAATGTTGTTCTGCATCCAGGACACCAATTATTTATTCTGCTATCTTCATATATCAATCCTTTTTTCCACATATCTATAAAAGTACCTTGCGTTAATTTTCTATATTCATCAGAATCTGTAAAATATACACTTCCAATTTCTTCTCCAGGAATCCAGGAATTAAAACTTATACCGCATCTTAAGAAAGTTTCAGTTGACTCTAAACTTGAAGATTCAAGTATAGACTTACACATTTCTACAAATTTTTCTCTTTCTATTTGATGCCCTTTGATATTATAGTTCTTTTCAGCAGCCATTTCTATAGGCAAACCATTTCTATCTAACCCCAAAGGAAATAAAACTTCATATCCTGTCATTCTTTTATATCTTGCAAACATATCCATTAATGCATAAGTTGTAGCATGTCCTATGTGTACAGGAGTATTCACATATGGTGGGGGTGTATCAATAGAATAAATTTTTTTCTTAGAATTTTTGTTAAAGGAATAAACTTTTGATTTCTTCCAGCTTTCATAAATATCTCTCTCAAATTCCTTTGTCCATTTATTATTCTTAATTTGAGTTTCTGGCATAAAATGTTGTCAAATAGAATTTATTTAAAGTTATCTCTTAGCAGAATATATTACTTATTATAGTAAAGCCATGTAAAGGTCATGTATTTTTATTTAAGACAGTTTAAATATTAAATATAGAAAAAATCTTCATAACTAATTAATTCAAAAGGTTTAATAATCTTAATAAAACACAAATTTTCTATGGGCCTGTAGCTCAGCCTGGAAGATGATTAATCTTGGCTATGGAGAGCACACGACTGAAGATTTTATATCAGATATCGTGTGGTCGTGAGAGAGCCATTGTGGCTTCACGAATTCAAATCTCACCGGGCCCATTTTTTTTATATTTTTAATATTACAAGTACCAACCAATTGTAAAAATTCATTTGCACTTCTGTAACCATTAACTTCCAACCTAAATTTAATATAAATTTTGTTAGTTCTTTCATCAAAAACTTGTTCTCTACAAAAAACACAAGGAATTCTATTAGACTCTAACCAAATTTTTACTAATTTGAGAAGTCCTCCATCCTTTAAACCAATACTTATAACTGGATAAAATTTACCACTACGATTTTTTAATGCAAGACAACCATCAGTATCAAAAAGACCACGAACAAAAGAGGCCACAAATAGGGGGGTTTCCCAAATCCATGAAAGAACTTTAATCAAAGAATCAATTTTTTCATAACCAATATTTTTTAAAAAATAGAATACAGCTTTTGATCTTTTCAATAAGTAAATGGTATTATCGCTTTTAGAAAGAAAATCCTTCATATTAAGATTGAAAAGCTGTTTAACTAAACTCTTAGTATGCATAAAATATGCAAATTCATCAAAGGCATTAGCGTAAATTTGTATACGGTAATCTTTAGTTTCTTCAGCGTCAGAAGCAATAGAACCATCACCTGCAATAATTCCTATTAACTCACATAGCTGAAGAGTTGGTCTTTGTGGTAAAATTATCCCATCCCTTATATCCTTCCAACTCTTAAAATCAGATTTTAAGTTAAAATCCATAGGACAATAAAGAAATTTTTATTTATAAATTTTAGGTGCACACATGTCCAGTGCCAACTTTAATCCAAAATTAAGCAACAACTTTTATGGAAATTGTATCTTGTATTCCTTCTCCTAAACCAGAAGCAACAATTTTACATACTTTATTTCCAATAGTGCCATCATCTTTGCTTTCAATTCTTAAGTTTAAAGTTCTAAATTCTCCTGAAGGAAGCGGATGATCATCAGATTCGTCACTTTCAGTTTCTTCAAATAAACAAATTAAATCATCATCTTTAGATTTGGTACTAACAGTTAATTTAGCATTAATATTTTTCTCTTTAAAATTCGCAATTGTTACAGAAACAATCTTAGTATTTCCTTTTTCTAAATCTATCCTTTCAGGAGAAATAGTTAATTCTTTAGATATCTGAGAAAAATCACTTATCTTCCCTTCAGCTCTTTCAAAAGCACCTTCTGCTAATTCTGTAGTTTTTTTAAAAATAAATTGTACAAATACTAATCCTAAAATTAATAATGTAACACCGAGAACTATAACAATAATAGTAGTCATCGACATTTCAATGGCACCTTTCTTATTATCCATTATCTGCCCTCTTTTCATTATAGAATTAACAAATCATTTTCTATATAAATGTTTCCGAATCAAAGAGAAATATATTAACTGAAATTATACTAGCATATATTTAGTCATATACTCAGCAGAATCTTTTGCTCCATAAATCTCAACATCCAATTTTTTATAAAATGTAATTGGATTCTTTCCCAGACTAGCTAAAGCAAAAAACATAGCAGGAAGTATTGTGCCTAAATCTTTTGTATAAAAATCAGAAGGGTTTTGCCCATGAAATTCAGCTAAAATATCTCCTTCAACATTTCCATTTTCTCTAATATAAGAAAGAGCAGCCCATGCTAAATGATTACCGTGTAAAATATGCATCATTTCTGGACTATTCAAATTTTCAAAACTGACTGTTAGAAGATTTAAAACATCTCTTTCAGAATAATTAACATTTGATTTGACTCCAGCCAAATAACTGCTTATTGATTTGGGTACAGAAAGCGCTGCAAGTTCATTGCTAACTTTTGTTAAATGTTGTAAATCCTCATAAGGTTTAAAATTTATATTATACACCTTATCTTTATCTCTTGATTTTGCAGGAATGCCAAGTTGTTCTCTGGATTTTTCAGATAAATCAGAAACTAAAACAAAAGATTCTTCTCCAGTAAATCTATAATTTGTTGCGTTTTCAAATGGCCTACCAAAGAGAGAAATTAATTCCAAGGTTTGTCCAGTAGGAATAATACCTCTAAAAGGAGAATCATTTGGAGATTTTAATTGATCATTCATACCTGCACACCATATATTATGAGTTGCAGAAGCAGGAATCTTAATGTTTTTCATTAAAAATTCATAAAACAATCTCCCAGTAGAAGGAGCACTACTAACTTTTCTTACAGGATAATTTCTAACCATTGAAAAGAGATTTTAAAAAAAGATTTAAAACTTGCGATACTTAATTTTAAGTTATTGCATTATTGAAAATTCTAAAAGTCATCACCTAAATCTAAATCTTCTTCTAAGTTATTAAGACTT
This sequence comes from Candidatus Woesearchaeota archaeon, assembly GCA_018302105.1. Classification (GTDB taxonomy): domain Archaea; phylum Nanobdellota; class Nanobdellia; order SCGC-AAA011-G17; family GW2011-AR18; genus JAGWAD01. Next base: position 22,428 of record JAGWAD010000008.1, on the reverse strand, counting down.
GGATCTTCTAAATCAGAATTGAGTTTATCTAATTCAGCAACATCTTTGTCTAATACATTTTCAGTCTCCAAATTATTAGTAGAGTCATCAATATTCTGATTTTCTACAGTTCCATCTAATCGATTTTGGCATCCAATTAAGCCTGATAAAAATATACTAAATAAAAATAAATAAAAAATTTTTCTCATTTACATCACCGCCCTATTATATCACATACCAATATGACGCACTATATTCTTTTTATTTCTTTCTAAGCTGTTAATGACTCAGCAGTTACTTCCTTAAGCACTTTCTGTCCTTCATTCAGGTTTTTAATTTCTTTAACTAATTCTTTTAAAGTTGAATGCGCCAGCTTCAAATGCTCCTTAGATTTCTTCATTAGTTCCTGAACCTCACTAGGCGAAGAACTTGCTTCAATTTTAGCTTTAGCTTCTTTATGTAATTTTTTAGCATCCTCTATGTGGGTATTGAATTCATTAATTTTAACTTCTACATTCGTAGTGTTTAAGCCTTTTTCTTCCAATTTAGCTAAAACTTTATCAAGCCTTGTTTTTAAATGTTCAGATTTAACTAAAATGCCAGCAAACCTATCAGAGAAATTATGCCACATTGCAGATTTATTATGCATTTTCACTTCTCCCAATCCCACCCTAAGTTCTTTAGCCAGTCTTTTAACATCTTCTTTACTTGGATTTTCTCCTAAATTTTCAATTTCAGTTCTAATTTCTTGTAATTTAGTAATCCTTGCATCAATTTTTGTAATTAATTCTTTTTTAGCTTCAGTTTCAGAACCATTAGATGATATTTTTTCCTTAAGTTTTTCTAAATGTTCTATCATTCTGTCTGCAGCATTTAATAAGAATACAGCAGAATTTTCTTTATATTCCTGCTTTAATTTACTGCAAGTTTCATCCAATTTTCCCCTGCAAACAACCAATTTTTCTTTATTATCCTTAAGTTTCATTCTCGATTCTTCAAGATTAGCTTTAAATCTCTCTCTTCTTTCATCCATAATTTTTAATCTTTCTTCTTTTGTTTCAGCATTTTTTATTCTATCTTTAAATTGCTGAATATCTTCCCTTCTCTTCATTGCATATTCTCTTAGTTCCATTTTATTCAATTTACCAGCCCTTTCACTATCTTTAATATCTTCTTTGTTTTCTTCTGCCATAACACCCAAAGGTATTAAGCTAAATAACAAAACTCCCATAAACAATATTGCAATTAATTTTTTCATTTTTCAAAGCCTCCAAAGAATCTAAGTTAAATCTTATTTATAAACATACTTTCCTAATAAAAATAAATAAGGAAAATTTAGCCTTCTAAAGCTTTATAAACCTTTAAATTGCCTCAGATAACTTTATAGAATCAATCAATGAAGTATTAATGCTTTTTTGAACATCTGTTGTTTATTGATAGTAAACTCACAACATGTCTAAAATTCTATGTGTTTTGCTATAACAAAATTTTTATTAAGTAAGAAATTAAAATTATAGCTATGAAGTTTAAAATATTAATATTATTCTTATTAATCTTCTCAAACATAGTTAACGCTTCAATAATTAAAGGAACAATTTATGACTTTTCTTTAGAGCCAATAAAAAATGCATTAATTGAAGTAAACTCTGTGCCACCACAAAAATTCCTAACTAGGACAGGAGAATATTCTTTTCAGCTTTCTTCAGGTGTTTATAATTTAACAGCAAAATCATTGGACAACACAATATTAGTGCAGGAATTAATAGAAATAAAAGAAGAGGGGATTTATAATATAGATTTATTCGCATTTCCAGAATTAGAAGAAAATGAAGGCCTTGTTGATTTAGAAGAAGATATAAGTTCTATAGAAAAAGAAAATTCAGATAATTTAATATTGATAATCCCATTAATTCTAACAATAATTATCATTGCTTTGATATTCTACAAAATAACAAGAAAGAAAAAGAAAATAGAACCTGTATCAAATGCAATTGAAAGCGACTTAACAAACAAGGTTTTAGAAATAATTAAGAATTCAGATGGAAGGACAACACAAAAAGAAATAAGGAAAAAACTTCCGTACTCAGAAGCTAAGATATCATTGATTATAACAGAATTAGAATCTAAAAATAAAATAGAGAAAATAAAAAAAGGAAGAGGAAACATTATAATTCTAAAAAAATAATTAACCTTCTTCTGAATCACTGGCATTTTCCATTAAAAATTTATCAAGTGAAGAATCTGTTGTTAGCTAAGTTATTCAATTTAATCACCAGAATTATTAGCGGACCTCATATGATACTCTTCTAAATTAAATTTAGCCTCTTTGAGTCTGGAAAATGCATTATCTAAATGGTTAAATAATAAAGTTTTATTTTGCGGAGCAGGAAATCCTCTGCTTGTTCTTTTTTCACTCCACATCTCAACTTTTAAAATGTTATAAACATCTTCAGGAACTTTTTCTTCAGTATTTTCTTCTACTCTTTCAGGGCTGTTAGGGCTATAATAAACAACTTTCCCTTTTTGCTGTTCAGTTGGAATATTAGAAGGTTGCACTTGTTCTATTTTTATTACTTTAGTCCAGTCATTAATTAAATTTGATAAATCTCTTAGGTTTTTAATGCTTGAAACAGAATCCATTGAATTCCCCAACCTACCATCAACAAAATCAATGCTTTTCTGCAGCCATGCCTTTACTAAAGTTACTTTTCCATAAACACTTTCACTGTACAATTGTTCATGTCTTCTTGCAGGCCTGAAATCTTTTACACCCTCTAAAAAATTGCTAAGGGCATCATGTGCATGTTTTAAACTATTCTTAGTATTAACTAAATAAACTGTTGAGTCTATTTCTTCAGTTTTTTTATTCCCAGAGAATGTTTGTTTTAATCCAGATAAAAAGCCCATAGAAATAAAAGCCAAGCTTTATTTAAATAAATTTCTATACAACAAAATGAAGTTAAGTTTATAACTAAACGATTATAAATAACAAAAAGAGAAGATAAATAATGAAAAAAAAGGTTATTTTTACAATTTTTCTGTATGATTCAAGTAGAAAATATACAAATAATTTGCAATCCGAAGATGAAAAATATGTAATAAGGCCTGAAAAAATAAATTTATATGAAAAAAAGAATTTAAATCAATTTAGACCCACATTGTTTATAACTTTAAAAGAAAATAAATTCATATGTGAAGCAATAAATAAGAATAAAAATTTATACTTATTCATTTCAAAAGTAAATTTAGGAGATTCTATAACAAATAGCAGATTATTGATAAATAACCAATTTAAATTAGAACTGTCACCTGAAGAAGAAGGATTTGTTTATGTACAATATTTCAATACTGCAAATGTAATCTATAATACTTTATTATTTAGTTTTAGATTATATATTAGAAAAAAAGAATTAAACAAATTTATGTAATGAAATTTTTATTATGCTTTGTTTTGAAATCTTCTGCAACTAAACCAAGAATACCCCCAATTACCCCAAAAATCGTTCCAGTTCCAAGTACGCTGAATATAATTACAATTATAGACCATTTTTTCCTTTTTTCAGAATTCTTCATTTTTTGTGATGCAACTATAACTAATGTATTCCCAACCAGCATATACAAAGTCCAAAATATAAAAATTACAACACCGACTTCATGTTCTTGATAAGTCAACCCAGAAATATTTACTGTAAATAACAATACAATTAATATTATTGCAACAATTATGGCAATCAACATCTCAATTATTCCACCAATTAATGTAAGGATTGATGCAATTTTTACTATATTCATATATCAATTAAGCTTTAGATTTATTTTAAGTTTTCGTTTTACAGCTTCAAAAAAATTTTGCAAAACGTATCTCAAGCTTACTATCCATATAAGTAGGAGACCAATTCAAGAACAAGCTTAACTCAGGGCCCCAGATACGAACGACGGCAACCCTTTCTAAACCTAAATCATTATATAAACAAAATTCTCCACTTTCTTTAGTAACTTTTGGATATCCAAATTCATTAAGATCAGAACTATCAAAATAACCACTTCGCGGAAGTTGTTCTAAATTTCTATAAGACTTTCCTATTTAATTCTGCATATTTTTCAACCATTTCATATAAAGTTTTTTTTGCTTGTGAATTTGATTCTTTTTTTAATGAAGGAATAATTAGTTGATACATCAATGCTTCTGTTAATAATTTTCCACCTAAATGATTAATTAATTTCCTTCCTTGTTCCCAGTTTATGTAATTAACTTCTTGATTTGGCGAGTATATATCAGTAATTATTCCAGAGGCATTACAAGCATCTCTTACCTTATCATCCATTCTTAATAATTTAGCTGCAACAAATAAATTAGGTGTTTTATCTAAATCAACATAACCTGCTTCTTTTAGGAATTCAATATATTCGGGAGATAATACTTCTCTTATTTCTTCTTCTGCAAATTCATATCCAATATTAAATTGACCTTGTGCTTCGATCTCCATATTTTGTGCTTTGATTTTCATAAAAATATGCAAAGATATAAGATTATAAAACTTTCTATTGTTATTACTTTAGAGTTAGATAAATAATTATGGAAACCTTTTTAAACAAAACAAAAACACCAAATAAAAGAGTTTTTAACTCGAGTCATTAACAGACTCACTTGTTCCGCAAGGAATACAAAAGAAAATGGCAAATATATTTGATGCAGATTTGCAAAAATCAATAGAAAAACTTAGTACTAGTTTACAATCCCTGATTAAAGCTCCTGAATGGACTAAATTTGTAAAAACTGGCACAGCAAAAGAAAGACCGCCAGCAAGAGAAGATTGGTATTATGTAAGAGCTGCAGCAGTATTAATTACAGTTTTCAAAAGAGGACCAATTGGCGTTCAAAAATTAAGAGTTAAATATGGAAGTAAAAAAAGAAGAGGGCATAGTCCTCCAAGATTTGCAATGGCTTCAGGAAAAATAATTAGATCAATATTACAACAATTAGAAAAAGCAGAATTAGTTGCTTTCAAAAAAGATGATGTTCATAAAGGAAGGATAATAACTTCAAAAGGAAAATCAATAATAGATAAAAATTCAGTATTAATAAAAAATGAATCAGACAAATGAGAATGATTCACAGGAGCGTATAAAACTACAAGAGCAGATAAATGCATTGGAAACTTTCGTCAAGCAGCATTTAGATAATGAAGCAATAACAAGGCTTGGTAACATTAAAAGTGTAGATCAAGGGAAAGCCTTGCAGATTATTGTGCTGCTTTCAAAAATAATACAGGAAAATAAAATTGATATAATAAGTGACGAACAATTCAAGCAAATTTTAAAACAGCTTGATTCAGAAAAAAGAGAAACAAAAATAGTGAGGAAATAACAATATACAAATGTCGAAAAACAATTAACATGGCACGTAACAAACCGAAAGCAAAAAAATTGCGTCTCGCAAAAGCAGGAAAGCGAACAAGATGGGCTCCTATTTGGGTAGTTCCAAAAATAAACAAGGGAATGAAAAAAGTACATCCAATGCGTTATACAAAATCAAAGAGAAGCTGGAGAAGAACAAAATTAAAGCTATAAAATGGAAGAAAAATTATTCATAATCAATTTAAGAAGAGAATTTAATAAAGCACAGAATTATAAAAGAAGTAAAAAGGCAATTACTGCTCTTAAAGAATATATTTCAAGGCATATGAAAGTTTCGATTAATAATGTTAAAATTGGAAAAAATTTAAATTTAAAAATTTGGGAAAGAGGAAGAAAAAATCCCCCGGCAAAAGTAAAAGTTAAATCTGCTATAAACGATAACAAAGCTTATGTTGAACTTCCAGAGTTTCCATTATTTGAAGAAGTTAAAATAGAAGGGAAAAAAGAATCAAAGCCTATTGATATAAAAGCAGCTACTGTTAAAGAAGATAAGAAAGTTACAGAAATTAAAGATGAAAAAAAGAAAGAGGATCTTAAAGCTTTAGAAAAAGAAGAAGTTCACGAACAAAAAAAAGAACATCATCATGAACATATAGAAACTCCTCAAAAAGCAGTAAAAGAGGAAGATAAAATAAATGAAGCTAAAGCCAAAAGAGGAAGAGTTGTAGGAAGCACAGGTAAAAAACAAGCTAAAGAAGCAAAACCTTAATTTCACTTTTCAATCTTTTCAGCAATTATTTGTATTAAGCCAGAAGAAGTATTAGAATATGTCTGCATACACGAACTTGCTCATTTAAAGGAATTTAACCATTCAGAAAAGTTTTGGGAAATAGTTGAAATGACAATGCCTGATTACAGAGAAAAAGAAAACTGCGGAGCTTGCAAATTTTAGTTATTTTTATAAATTCTGCTAATAACCTGAATTTATGGAAAATAAATTACTATTTGAACAAATAGAAAGAAAAGTATTGGTAAAAAAAGAGTCTGTTACAGATGTTAAATATGGAAAAAAACCAGAAGAGAGAGCTATAGAAGAATTGCTCAATAACGGAGTTATTTGCCTGAATAAGCCTCAGGGACCATCCTCGCATCAGGTAGCAGATTATATAAAGCAAATATTTAATGTAGAAAAAGTTGGACACGGTGGGACTCTAGAGAATTAAATTAATATTTAATTCAGAGCTATCCCAATGTTTATGGTGTTTTACCAATATCATTAGATAAATCTACAAGAATAATGGATGCTTTATTAAAAGCAGGAAAAGAATATGTTTGTATAATGCACCTGCATGCAGAAATACCAATATCAAAAATACATAAAGCTTCAAAAGAATTTATAGGAAAAATAACACAATTACCACCAGTAAAATCTGCAGTTAAAAGACAATTAAGAGAAAGAGAAATTTATTATTTAGAAATATTAGAAATAAAAGAAAAAGATGTTTTATTCATTGTAGGTTGTCAAGCAGGAACATATATAAGAACTCTCTGTGTTAACTGGGGTCGTGCTCTTGGAACAAATGCGCACATGGCAGAATTAGTTAGGACAAAAGCAGGACCTTTTAAAGAAAGTGAGTGGTATTCATTGCACGATTTAAAAGATGCCTACGAATTATACAAAACAGAAAACAATGATTCATTATTAAAAAAGATAATTAAACCAACAGAATTTGGAATTAGTCACCTACCTAAAATTTGGATTACAGATAATGCAGTTGATACTGTTTGTCATGGTGCAAACTTAAACATTCCAGGAATAACAAAATTAGAATCAGAAATAAAGAAAGGGGACAATATAGCTATAATGACAATTAAAAATGAATTAGTTGGTTTAGGAATATCAGAATTATCAACAGAAGAGATTATGAATCAAAATAAAGGGTTGGCTGTAAAAACAACAAAAGTCTTTATGGAAGCAGAAACTTATCCTCATTATAACAGGCCGCATTATAGTCAGCCAGCAAGGAATAATTAAATTTTTTGAATGTTTGTTATTAACTGAAAATAAATCATTTTTAATCTAAGAATGTAAGCTTATTATAAATTTTATTCTTTCAACACAACAATATTAGTCATGCCTCTTCTTTTCCTTTCTACAATGTCTCTTCCCTCAAGCCTGTCAATTATTCTTGTCATCTTAGCCTTGCCAAAGCCAGTTTTTTCAATTAAATCAGCTTGGAAAATTGCTTTATTTTTTTGTATTAGTGCAAGAACATGTTTTTCTTCAGAATTTAAATCACTAAAGTTTATTTTCTTTTTTTGATCTTTTTTTTCTACTGTTCTTGTTTTAAATATAATTTCTTTTTGAGGCTTGGAAAATATTAAAACCAAAGCTACAATTACAAGTAAGCCCACAATACTTAAGGCAATATACGTTTGTTGATTAACAGCTTTATTAACTATTGGACAAACTGAAACATGTTCAGGCATTCCGCAAAAAGTATTAATAACTTCCTTCAAAGCAGAATTAAACATAAAGATAACAATTGTAACTAAAATTGAAATACTAAATAATAAATAACCCACATATTTGTTTTCCATAAAAAATAAAGCATATTTCCAATTTAAGAAGTTTTTGAATCTGAAACTAGTTTCATAAAAGCCTTTTTATATTGAATCATAATCCTAAATATATGGTAAAAGAATTTATCAAATCACTCTCAAATGAGCAAGTTGAAGGAGAAATAATTAAAACTATTTTTGTTTCTCTTATCACTTCATTTATCATATTGGCAATATTCTATTTTTTTAAGTTAAGATATATAGAGAATTTCATCCCAAAATATGGATTTTTTCTATTCTTAGCCATTTTAAGCTATGCAATAATCCTTCCTTCAACAAGGCAGGTAAGAGCATATAAAGAATTAGCCTGTATGAGCGGTATGATGGTTGGAATGACAATAGGAATGATTGCAGGATTATTATCGGGATTTTATATTGGTGCAACTAATGGCATGTTCTATGGAAGTATTTTTGGAATATCAATAGGTATGTTTTTTGGAATTTGGAACGGCAAATGTTGTGGCATTATGGGAATAATGGAAGGAATGATGGCTGGATTTATGGGTGGATTAATGGGTGCAATGACTGCTATAATGATGTTTAATGATAACTTAAAAGCAGCTGCAATTGTAATTTTTATTGTATCTACATTTATAATGTTTGGATTAAAATTCATGATTTACAAGGAAACAAGAGAAATTGAAAGACAGCATAAAGATAGTGAAATGTTTATAATAATTTGTAGTGCTATTCTGACTGTTATAACAATCTTACTATCCGTCTTCGGCCCAAGGAGCATCTTATTGCAATGAAAAACAAATTAAGTTTATATATCATAGGAATATTAGTAATAATTGTAATAGCAAGCCATTTTATGTTAAGAAACAACGAAAATAATATCACAGGAAATACAACAGCTACAACTTCAAATGAAAGTATACAAAAAATAGTTATAGGAATGAAAAATTATAATTATTATCCAAATGTAATAAAAGTAAAATCTGGAATACCAGTAAGTATTAGCTTGGATAAAAGTGTTGACGGCTGTTTTAGGGATTTGACAATAAGAAAATTAGGAATACATAAATATCTTAGGACATCAAAAGATACAATTGAATTTATACCGGCAAAAGCAGGGGAATACACTTTTGCATGCAGCATGGGAATGGGAACAGGAAAATTAATAGTAGAATAATGAAAACAATTACAATAAGAAACAAAGTAAACAAAACAATATACTCTAATATAATTAAAAGAATATGTTTTAAGCATGATGAAGAAAAAGTACATAATTTCTTTTTAAATATTGGAAAAATAATGGAAAGTAATTTACTATCAAAAAATTTCATAAAAATGATATTTAATTATCAGGATAAAATTTTAGAGCAGGATTTATTTGGGATAAAATTTAGAAATCCTGTAGGTTTGTCTGCTGGTTTTGATAAAAATGCAGAATTAATATCAATAATGGAAGATATTGGTTTTGGATTTGTTGAAGTGGGTAGTATAACAGCAAAACCTTGTAAGGGAAATAAAGGAAAACGTCTTTTAAGGATTCCAGAAAAAAATTCAATATGGGTTAATTTAGGATTAAATAATAATGGATCTGATGAAATATCTTTAAGGCTAAAAGAAAAAGAGTTTAAAATTCCATTTGGTATAAGTGTTGCAAAAACAAATTGTGAAGAAACAACAATAACAAATGAAGGCATAAAAGATTATATTTATACATTAAAGAAGTTTAATAACATTGGAGATTATTTTACTATAAACATATCTTGCCCTAATGCTTATGGAGGACAGCCATTTTCAGATCCTAAAGTTTATTCATTGCTTCTTAAAGAAATTAAAATATTGGAAATAAAAAAACCAATATTCATAAAATTGTCTCCAGATTTAGATAAAGATACAATTAATAAAATATTAAATATTTCTCAAGAATATGGAATTAAAGGATTTATTTGCTCAAATCTTACAAAAAAAGACATCAATTTTGATAAAGGAGGCTTATCTGGAAAAGAATTATCAAATAAATCTGATTTAATTTTGTCACATGTATACAAACAAACAAGAAAATGGAAGAATAAACCAATCCTAATAGGCGTTGGGGGAATTTTTTCTCCTGAAGATGTATATAGAAAAATTGCATTAGGCGCAAATCTTGTGCAGTTAATAACCGGCATGATATTTAATGGTCCTGGAATAATAGGAGAAATAAATTTTGGCCTTTCTAAACTATTAAGAACTAATGGATTTTCGAATATTGAACAAGCTGTTGGTTCTGCTTATTCAAATAATGGAGGAAATAAAAATGAAAAAATTGAAATTAAGCATTGAAGGAATGCATTGTGCATCATGTGCATCAAATATAGAAAAAAGTTTAAAGAAAGTATCTGGAATTAAAGAAATATCTGTAAGTTTAATGTTAAAAAAGGCAACAGTAGAAGCAGAAGATTATGTTTCAGAAGAAGAAATTAAAAAAGCAGTTGCTAGAACAGGATATAAAGTATCAAAAATAGAATAATGAAAGAACACGAACACCACAAAATGCAAAATATGAAAGAACATAATCATGAATCCCCAGTAGAAGACGCAGAAATAATAAGCTGGAAAAGAAAACTCATATGGTCTTGGTTATTAACAATACCAATAGCAATATTAATGTTATCTGAAAGGCTTTTTAATTTTAAGATTATTGAAATGCCATATTCTATAATTGTCATTTTAGTTTTAGGTTTTCCAGTAATTTTTATTTTTGGATGGGACACAATAAAAAGCGGAATAAGAGGATTATTTACCTTATATTTCAATATGGATTCATTAATATCATTAGGAACAGTTATTGCATACATAACAGGAATATTTTCTTTTACTGGATTTATTCAGGATTATTCAGGTGTTGCAGCAATGATAATGGCTTTTTTTACAACAGGTAAATATGTTGAAGCAAAAGCGCGTGGAAAAGCATCACAGGAAATTAGAAAATTATTGGAACTTGGTGCAAAAAAATCAAGAATTTTAGTAAGCAATAAAGAAGTTGAAATTCCAATTGAAGAATTAAAAATTGGAGACATAATGATTATTAAACCTGGAGAAAAAATTCCCACAGATGGAATTGTTATAAGGGGAGAAAGTTCTGTTGATGAATCCATGGTCACCGGAGAAAGCTTGCCTGTTGATAAATCAAAAGGAAACAACGTTATAGGAGCCACAATAAACCAAGATGGCATTCTATATGTTAAGGCTGTAAAAGTAGGAAAAGATACATTCTTGGCGCACATAATAGAACTTGTAGAAGAAGCGCAAGGCACTAAAATACCAATACAAAGATTAGCAGATAAAATCACCTCAGTTTTTGTACCAATTATATTAAGTTTAGCAGTTTTAACAGCATTAATTTGGTGGTTATTTACAGGGGATATAAGTAAGGCAATTGGAACAGGTGTTGCAGTTTTAGTTATTGCTTGTCCATGTGCTTTAGGTTTAGCTACACCAACTGCACTTATGGTAGGTTCAGGTATGGGTGCAAAAAGAGGAATCTTGATTAGAAAAGGAGAAGCAATCCAGACAATGAAAAAAGTAAAATATATTGTTTTTGATAAAACAGGAACAATTACAAAAGGCAAACCAGAAGTTACAGACATTAAGACAATTGATAAAATATCAGAAAAAGAATTATTATTATTATCCGCAAGTTTAGAAAAATTATCAGAACACCCAATTGCTAAATCTATTGTAAACAAAGCTGATCTAAAAACTTGCAAAAAAGTTACAAGTTTTAAAATTCTAAGAGGAAGAGGTATAGAAGGAAAAATTGGAGCAGATCATATTGTAATAGGAAATCAGACATTGATGAATGAAAAGAAAATAAATCTAAACAAATTAATTAAAGATATAGAAAGTTTCGAAGGCGATGGAAAAACAACAATGATTGTTGCTAAAAATAATAAAGTTCTTGGAACAATTGCAGTTGCAGATTCATTAAAAGAAGATTCGCAGGAAGCAATCAGAAGATTAAACAAAGCAGGATACAAAACAGTAATGATAACTGGTGATAATGAAAGAACTGCAAAAGCAATTGCAAGACAAGTAGGAATTAATGAAGTAATAGCAAATGTTCTGCCGGAAGATAAAGCAAAAAAAGTTGAAGAATTACAAAAATATGGCATGGTTACATTCATAGGGGATGGCATAAATGATGCTCCCGCATTAAAACAAAGCAATGTAGGAATAGCAATGGGCACAGGTACAGATATTGCAATTGAATCTGGAGATATTGTATTGGCAAGAGGTTCTTTAATTGGAGTAGTTCAGGCAATTAATCTCTCAAAAGCGACTTTTAGAAAAATTAAACAAAATTTATTCTGGGCTTTTGCATATAATGTTATCGCAATACCCTTGGCAGTTGGAGGATTCTTACATCCGGTTGTAGCAGAAATTGCAATGGCTTTGTCTTCAATAACAGTTATAACAAATGCTAATTTATTAAGAAGAGCTAAAATATAGATTAATTATTATCTAATTTTTCTATTTCTTTAATAATACTTTTCATTTTAGAATTTATGATTAGTAAAGAGAGAATAATAATCCCAAAGAGAATTATTGATATTATAAATAAGATTAGTAAATCATCTTTATTATTATAAGATAACTGCTTTGAAAAAAAGGCTATTAAGATTCCAATTAAATATGTAAATGACAAAACTATGCAAACATTAAGGTATTGTAAATGTTTATTATAATTTAAATCCAAAATATTCTTTTTTATAATGTAGTTCATTTTAATCACCAAAAGCTATAGCTATGAGTAATAATCCAACAATTATAAATATCCCAGATAATGTAGCCAGTATATAATTACCTTGTCCCAAACTAGGTATTGTTACTGTTATTCCAAGAACCATACTTATGACGCCTGCAATCGCAAAAATATTCTTTTTCGTCTGTTTCATAAATTAATAACGAATTTAAAGTTTATTAATCTTTTCCAAATTTTTTAGAAAATATTTCTAAATACTGGCTTATCTTTCATACTCAACATCATATTTTACAATAAAACAATCTTTATAATTAATCACATTAACAAATCTCTTTAATAAATTAATAAAATTATTAGGATTAAATTTAGTTTCCATTTTCTCATCATATTCCATTCCAATAAATTCATTTTTCTCATATGAAGCATAATCTTTCAGATTCAAAAAAACATTAAATTCTTCACTTAAATTATAATTGCTACCATTTTTAACAAAAAATCCTTTTTTGACTAAATTATTTATAATGTCATAAACTTCAGAAAACATCATACCAGACTTTGCAAATAAATCAGCAGCAGTAAATTCTTTTTTTAACCCGCTTACAAGTCCAAGTAATTTAGATTCTTTTTCAGATAGTTTATCAAATGGCAGATCAATTGGTTTTCCAGTTCCCCTCTCAATATCTGTAATTATATTACCATTGACTAAATTGATTAATAAATTAAATTCAAAATTTTTATCCTTGCAGATTATAAAAGAACATGGAACAAGTATAGATTTGAGATTTTTTATTTTCTTATTAACTAGTAATCTTATATCTTCCTTACTCACTTTAGGCCTCACTATACTTAATACTTCTTTTGTTTTTCCAGATTCATTTGAATATTTATTATCGCTAGTCGTTATGTCTATATTGCCAGTCACAATTCCGTTTATTGCGCTTGCCGAATTCTCGATCTTTACTCCACTAAAAGTTCCAACAATATCGACTGCTTCTCCACCATGTCTTGTTTTCCTTGGCCTGACTTGAATAAATAAAGGAGTATCAGCAATTCCTGCAATCAATGCACTACCCACATGTAAATTAATAATTTCGCCTTCAGTTTCAGAAGTAATTCCTTCCACACCTGAGCTTATAGAACGTAAATCATTGGGATTAGTAACTTTCATTATTATTTGTGTATTACACTGACTTAAAACAGTCTTATCAAGTCTGGCAGGTCTTTGTGATACAATTGCTACACCAAGTCCAAATTTTCTTCCCTCAGCCAAAACCTGTCTCAATATAGAAGAACTTTTTACTTCTCCAAAACTTCTCTCAGGACAATTATGAACTAAACAATTATTTGCAATGAAATTATTATTGGGTAAAGAAATATTATAGACTTTTTTAAAACCTTTAAGTTCTTTAGTTAATATAGGATCAAAAATAAACATAAGGTCTGTATATTTTTTGCACCAATTATAAAAATTAGGAAAATTTCTACCAACGTTAGGAGAATCTACTTTCTTAGCAATTTTAAAATCATAAATCCACCATTTTACAAGGTTAGGAGATAAGTTAAACATTTTTGCTAATTTTATCTTACCATAACCAGTATCAGATCTAATCTTTAATATTTTTTTTCTCAGGTCATCTCTTTTAGTAGATTCTATTATTTTATCTAAATAATAATAATAAATCTTTCTAGATAAATCTTCCTTTTCTTTGCAATATCTATAACCAACTAAAGATAAAAATTTACATATATTTAAACTATTATTTAAAATATCAATAATAAATTTCAAAGTTTTTTTATTATCTGTTTTTCTAAGGTTTCCATTTCTAATCCAAAAAGTTGCATTTATACCTAAAGAATTAAACAAACCTATAATTTGACTAACAAATTCTCCAGCATTTGACTTTAATTCTATAATTTTAGAAAAAGAAATCCTAATTACATCTATATTTTTAGTTTTAATTCTAGGTTTATATCCATCTCCACCCATCAATGCAGCTAAAAATTCAGCTTTGACATGATTAGAGCCAAATAAAACAAATTTAGGTACCAAGTATGGTTGTAAAACTTTTCTTCCAATAGGTAAACCCAGTTCTTTAAATAATTTAAAACACTCAATACCTGTTGTAAATGAACAACCTTTTCCCTTAACAATAAGAATGCCATAATCAAGTGAATCAATTTTAGAAATACTTTTTCTTTCAGAAATTTTAGTAGACTTATAACCCAATAATTCTAAATCTTTTTTAATTTTTAACATATCTTGATATTTGCCAGAAAAACCAACACCACCCCTTGTTTCCATCCAACCATCGCTCAAAATATGGCCTGCCAAACGGGCTTTAATAGAATCATTAGACATATTATAAGAAAATTCAATAGGTATTGCAATATGATCAAGCCCAGATGCACAAACATAACCCTCTCTACTAAAAAATGGATGATCCTTAGTAGTTTCAATAATATTACCAAATTTAGTTTTTATTTCATAAACTTCACTGAGGTTTGAATTATGAATTTTCGAAATTGGTTTATATTCAAAAGTTCCTGTATTAAAATTAATAGTTGCTATATTATCTACATTAGTTAATTTCGAAATTGGTTTATTCCCATTTGATGTCAAAATTTTGGTATCTTCAGTTAAACAAAATGCATGAGCTTCTTCTATTACCAAAAAGAAAGGAGGAATCATCCCTTGTTTTCTTGCATTAAATAAATCACTAACAACCTTATATACAATTACTTCTTGTACTTCAGTTGGAACACCTCTTAAATTTATTATTGTGCACCTACCAACATTAACTAATTCATTTACACTTGTGTGAACATCTGAAAAAATATTTAATTTCTTCAAGTAATCAATAATATTTATTAAAACCCATTTAGCATTATTTTCTTCAGCTTGTAAACTCATCATCAATTGATCAAAATCAGCTTCCCTTGCAACATCACTTAGCGCACTATATAATAATCCAATCTGGCTACTCGATAGTTTAGCAGGAAGTAAATGCATTAATTCTGCTCCAGATAAATTCTTACCACTTAATTTCAAAGGTCTTGCTTCTGGATTTTTTTGTATATCCGGACTATATTCAACTACGTTTTTAAAATAAGCCTTAGGTTCAAGTCCAAACCTTTTCAAATGTTCTTTTTTATCACTTGGATATTTTAAACTATTATATTCTCCATGAGGATCTATAACAACAACAGGAATATTTTTATCTAAAATTTCTTCCAATATTGTAGAAACAGTAAAACTTTTTCCAGCACCACTTTTAGCAATTACAGCAACATGTTTTGTAATTAATTTGTTCAAATCTAAATAAACTTTAATATTTTCTCTGTCCTCCAATACCCCGATATATGCCCCTTTTTCATTTTTCTCTAAACCTAAAATTTCGCTGACAAATTTATCTTCTGCATAAGTAATTTCGCTCCCAGGTTCTAAGGGTGTTCGTAAATTCTTCAAAATACCATCTTTATCTCTATATCCCAACACATTACATTTAGCTACTGTCTCTTGTCCTTCTTTTTCTATCTCAACAATTTGTGATAATACCTCATAACCATCCAGATGTTTAGTCTGGACATACATAAATTTCTTAGCATTGCCTTTAACTAAGAATACAAAATTATTTGTCCCGCTTTTTTTTATTATATTTCCTAATAACATAAAAAGCAAATCTCTCGATTATTTATTAACTTTATTGTAGAAAACATTATAAGTGGGGGATAGTATGTCTTATTTAACCAAATTTCTAAATATGAATAAAAATACAATTTTTCTAATTTTAAAATTTTTTCTGGATTTTTATAGATTAACATTTACATTTTTTCTATAAAATATATTGTTTAATTTAGGAAGATATATAAATGGGTATTACTAGTAATACTTTATGGAAACTAAAATTACAAGTAAAGGTCAAACAACAATACCTAATGAAGTACGGAATATGTTGGGCATAAAACCAGGAGATAGTGTAGAATGGCATACAATTAAAGGTATGGTAATAATTGATGTAAAGAAAAAAATTAAAGACCCTGTCAAGTTCCTGACGTCACAGTTTAAGGCTAATTTTGATGCAGTGAAATTAGTAAGAGAAATAAGAGAAGAAATATGAAATATTTAGATACAAATGTAATAATTTATGCTATAGAAAATAATTCTAAATATGGAAATAAATGTAAAAATATTTTAGAGCAAATTCAAAATAAAAAATTAGAAGTTTGTTGTTCTATCATGGTTTTAATTGAAATATTAAATGTCTTAAATAAGATTAACCATATATTTGAAAAAGAAAATAAAGAAATTCTTAAGATTGAAGATAATATTGATGCGATATTAAATTTACCAATAGTTTGGTATGACCTTAATTTCTTAATTATAAAACATGCATCTAAATATGATTTTAAAATATCAACAATGGACTTTATACATGTTGCCACAATGGAATTAAATTCTACATTTGAAATTATTTCTGCAGATTCAGATTTTGACAAGATAAGTTTTATTAAAAGAATCGATCCTTTAGAATTTAAAATATAATCTAATCATAATTTTTCAATTAATGTTAAGTCTTGCATTATTAAATGTCAATATCAACATTTATAATCTTTTTCTTTATTAATTATATATGGAAGAATTACAAATAATAAAACCAGAAAATAAATTAATCAAGATAGATAGAAAATCAAAGATTCCACTACTAGGTTTAATACATATTGGAATTATTGATCGCGGTTCATCATTATTGCAGATTAGAGCTTCAACAGCATGTAATATGAAATGTTCTTTTTGTTCTACATCAGCAAATTCTCTAAACCATTTATATAATTATGAAGTTGAATTAGATTATTTAATAGACTGGATTAAAGAAACAATAAGATTAAAAGATAATTTAGTAAATCAGATTAATATTGATTCTGTAGGAGAACCTTCAGCTTATCCAAAAATAGTTGAATTGGTTAAAGCAATGAAATCACTTCCAGGAATAGAACAAGTAACAATGCAGTCCAACGGAAGTCTCTTATCCGAAATTCGAATTAACGATTTAGCAGCTGCTAGTTTAGACAGAATAAATTTTTCTATACATTCAGTAAATCCAGAATTTTCAAAATATTTATTCGGTTCAGATTATTATAATGTAGATAAAATATTAAAAACATTAGATTTAATTAATAATTCAAAAATAGAATTAAATTTAACACCTGTATGGCTTCCTGGATTTAATGATAAGGATATTGAAGATATAATACAATTAGCAAAGAAATTAAATTGCAAAATTTCAATACAAAAATATGAAGTATTTAGATATTCAAGAAAAGAAAAAAAGACAAAAGAAATAAGTTGGTTTAAATTTTACAGGAAATTAGGAGAATTAGAAAAGAAATATGATATTAAATTAAAATTAGGACCAATAGATTTTAAAATTTCTAGATCAAAACGTATTCCTTTAGTCTTCAGGAAGGGAGATAAATTAAAAGCACGAGTAATTATGCCTGGCTGGATTAAAGGAGAAATGATAGCACAAGCAGATAATAGGTGTATTACTGTTTTTGAGTGTAATAAAAACATTGGGGATATAGTAAATATAAGAATATTAGATACTAAAGATAGTATATATTTGGCAAAAGAAATATAATCATTCTAAAGTAACAAAAAAACATTTATATACATAAAAATCGATTTTTAAAAATAAAAATTATACTAAAAATAACAATGGAGGTGTAATAATGGCTAAAAAAGAAGAAAGTAGTATGGGTGGCAATGCACAAAGAGTAGGATTTTGGTTATTCTTATTGGGCATAGTATTATCCATTTTAGCAGGATTTTGGCCACTTGGACCAGGTTTGACTTCAGTACTTATAGTATTAGGTCTGGTTGTAGGTTTCCTAAATATAACATCAGGCGAAACAACAAGTTTCTTACTAGCAGTCGTATCTCTAGTAATAGTAAATAGCTTCGGTGGAAATGTTTTAGGAAGTGTCCAGGTTGTTGGTGCTCCGCTTGCAAGAATTTTAAATGCAATAGTTGTATTTGTAGTTCCTGCAACAATAGTAGTAGCTTTAAGGGCAATTTATTCATTAGCTCATGAAGCATAATTTTTCTTTTATTTTTTAATTTAATTTTTTAATTCATTGAAATTTAGGTGGAAAAGTAAGTTTTAAATAATTAATGATCTTATACTTTCATTTAGGTAGGTAGTAAAATGAGATTAAAAGAATTGTTTCTAGGCAGTTTTCTATTAGCTGGAAGCTTATTCGGATGCGGATCAGAAAATACATCTAAAGAAGTTATAAAGGGTTTAAATAAAGATGGAAGCAATTATTGTGAAATGATTCATAGAATGGACAAAAAAAGTTTAGAAGAAAAAACATTCCCATTAGACAATGAAGTCCAACCAGGTTTTAGCGATGTAACAATAGAAGTTGGTCTCCCTGAAACTTTATCAGTGACTGCAGCCGTAGGTTATGTAAACGGAGATGATTGGGCAGATGTTCTTATCGACGGAAATATATATTTTAATTGTGGAGGTAAATTTTATTCATCATTGCCCTTAGAAGATTTAATAATAAATAAAATACCTATTATTAAAAATATAACCGCACAATCTATAATTGATTTAACTGATGATGAAAAATCAGAAATAGTTTTAGCTGGGGGCGGAACTTTCGAAGAAGGGGGAGCAAGGCTCCAAGTTCTAAAAAATTTAGGAGACTTAAAGTTTGAACTTATAGATTATAATTTTAATAGGCCTTTTAAAGAAATTATTTTTGCACTTAATTTTGCTGATATAGATAAAAATAAAAAAATAGATATAGATGCTTCAGTTACATTGACTGGAGAGCCTATTCCATATGAGAGTGCTGCACCCGATATAATGCTGCTTCAAAAGGTAAATGGCAGTTTTGAAAGAAAAGATTATGCAGAACTAAGAAATTGTAGCAATGCCAGGAATTATGGCTCAGCATTAGTTTCCAGAAGAAAATTTGGATTAAATGATCTCTATGCCAAAGTTGCAGATATTGCTTTTTTTACAAACGAAATATGCCTGTGGGAAGTTGAAGGAAAGGAAGAGGATTTGAAATTTATTCCTATACAACTTCCTTTAAATCAAATAAGACAGGCAAGAGCTGAAAAAAACCATGGTTTCGGAATAATAAATAGTATGGCCTTAGGAATTGAATATGTAAATAACACTGGAAATGTGAATTTAAGTGTCTCAGATGCAGCAAGCCACATGATCTTATTAACAATCGATAGAGAAAATAATGTTACTGACAATTCAGACTTAATTAACTATGGCCATGTACCATTTCAACAAGTATCATGGGATCATAAAAATAGGGATATTGACAATAATGGTTCTTTAGATAAATTAATAACAAATGGAGTTTATATGAGCAGAGAAGTAGTGTTACAATCAGGCCAAGCTCAGGAATCTGCATCAGATCAATATTTATTATTGCTTATGAATAATGATGGATCATATACAAACCAAGGAAAATTTGCAGGAGAAATATTTAATAAACCAATAGACACATTTGGTATCGCAGCATTTGACTATGATCATAAAGGTTGTACCAGTTTCTTAGTTACTCCAAAACCAATACCAACTGAAAGAGTTATCGGAATAGAAGAAACATATGAATATACAACAAAAGTTAAACTTCTAAAAAATAACTGTAATTACCCAAACAACAGAGTTGAATTTTTAGTTCATCCAAAAATAGAGATGATTACAATAAAAGATGAAAACGAAACTATTTTTAGAGCACCAGAACTCTCACAGTTAACTTCAAGCAGTGAACCTATAATTTCTTATGGTTGTGGTAGTTCTCCAATAGAAATTAGTGTCCTATGCAGAGGAAAAAATGATGAAAAATTTAGAGACCAAATCATGCCAAATACTTCTATTGACCTTAGGGAATTTTGTAATGAATAACAGCAATTTATATAAATAAAAACAGTTTAATATATTTAAATGAGGTCAAATCTAATAATAGCAATTTTTATTTTATTTGTAGTTTCTTTAATATTAAATTCTTTTTATTCAATCGCAGGATATAACAGTCTTTGTGGGGCAAATATTGCTTGTACTTGTGGCGATAATTTAAATGCAAGTAGGATATTAACAGCTTCCGATACTTTAACTGGTTGCCACAACAATACAATTCTGAATATAACTTCAGATAATATTGAATTGGACTGTGCAGGAAATGCTATAGTTGGCAATTACTCAGGAGCTGGATTAACTAGCAATAATCAAATTGCACAATATACTGCAATAGCATTATCAAATCCAAGTCCAAGAATTAATATAACTATAAAAAATTGTATAATTGAAGGGGTAGGAATTGGAGTCAATACACACGGCAGCGCATATAATTTTACATTTATAAATAATACAATAAGACATTTAAACTCAACAGGCAATAATTATGCTGAAGGATTATTTTTAAAAAATGTAATAAATGGTTTTATTAAAGATAACACATTTTATAATTTTACTTGCAGCGCCTGTAGTAACCCATCAGGATCAAATGGGATAAAATTTGCACCTTCTAATGGAAATTTTTTTGAAAATGTTACAATAATACAAAATAATATATTTAATACTACTTCAATACCTAACAAATATAGTATAGGAATAGAATTAAATTTTGGGGGATTTACTGTAGATCTGAACAATGTAACAATAAAAGATAATATAATTGACAATACATATATAGGAATTATGCTTATTAATGTAGGCAATACATCATTAATAAATAATACATTAAGAAATATGATATTTGCAGGTATTGATTTAGAAGGTATAGGCGATAATTCTTTTCCAAATAACCAAAAGAGAATAACAATAGCAAATAATGATATTTTTAATGTCACATATGGTTTTTATTTTGGATTTGTAAGAGATATTCTAGGTAGTGTAACTCCAGGTCTTAATTATACATTAAGAGACAATATTATAAGAAATTCAAGTGTAGGCATACAACTAGAAGAAACTGCAAGAGTTCATTTACTAAACAACACATTCGGGAATAATACTATAGATATAAACTCAACTGGAATTATAACATATAATACAATGACATATGAAAATGATTTTGCAATTTTAATTTGGAACCAGACAAATTTAACAATATACGAAGATTTAACATTGGGTGCAGCAGATAATATTCTAATATTGAATAATAGTGTTTTTTTAAATAGCACAAAATATCAAAATTTAAACAAAACAATAAATTTTACATTTTTCCAGCAAAGTTTTACAGCAAATAATAGATATACTATTTATAAGGATGGAACTTCATGTCCTTCAACAATTTGCACAAAATTAGCAAGTAATCCTGTTTCAATTAATGTTTATGGTTTTAGCAACTATACTATATTCGCAGATACATTTATACCAACAGGAATTTCTTTAACATCTTCTGCAGGAACTTCCTTTACAAGATCATCTTCAACTACAATTTCATGCACATATTCAGATGACAATCCTTCTACAGTTTCAGTAACTTCAAGTGATGGTACAGCAATATGCTCTTCTAATAGCAATTCATGTTCTGCTTCATACACTCCAACTACAGCAGAAACAAAAACAATTACTTGTACAGCAACAGATGCTTCATCAAATATAAATACTGCAACTTTATCAATAATTGTAAATCAGGAAACTTCTGGAACTAGTTCTTCTACTGGTTCAAGTGGAAGCACAACTGGAACAAACACAGGTACTTCACCAGATTCTTCCCAAACTTCAACTCCA
>JAGWAD010000014.1 GCA_018302105.1 Candidatus Woesearchaeota archaeon | reverse complement strand
ATCTTGAAGCCCTTGATAAAGATATTAAGAAAACTTATGAAAATCCTTCTGTTGGTGTTATTTTATGTAAAAGTAAAGATGATGAAGTTGTTGAATATGAACAAAAAGGTAAAGAAAAGGCAGAATATGACTCTAAATTATTAGACAAACTATCTCGGGATTTGAAATTGAGATATGGGAAGGGTTTTAGTAGAAGAAATATTTTAGATATGCGTCGTTTTTATCATTTTTATAAGATTCGGCAGACACTGTCTGCTAAATTAAGCTGGAGTCATTATATTGAACTTCTATCTGTTGATGAAGACTTAGCAAGAAGCTTTTATGAAAATTGCGGTGAATATAATGGTAATTAAACCAAAAAAATTACCTGTTTTTATGGGTTACACATTAGACTTTAGATTAAAAGAATTTAGAAAATTTAATTTAAAGTATAGAACTATAGAATTTATAAACTTTGAAAGTGAAAAAGGCAAAAGAATACTTAAAAAATATTATAATTCTAATTGAAATTAATCCTTTTTCTAAAGAAAGTTTCTACTTCTTTATCTACAAAATAAACATAACACCCTTTCATACCACGTGACAATAATACTCTATAAATATTCTTTACATATTCTTCAAACTTTTCTTTACTTCTTCTTAAAATTGGATCTTTTGTACCCTCCAAATTTCCTATTAGGCAATCTTTTGTTTTATCATATTTCAGATCATTACCTATTATTACACCAATATAATCAAATTCAAATCCTTGTGCTGTATATATACAACCAACTTGTTTAACTCCTTCAGGTTTATATGCCCATTCATACCATTTTACATAACCTTTCGGAGGAGTAATCTTGTCATGCGTTTCCCAAGGCATTGCAAAGTTTCCAATTTTTACATCTTTAACTAAATCTCCATTAAGATCTAACTTCTGTGACCAAGACCAACAAAATCCCGCCACAATTCTAGCAGACTGATTTTTTTCTGCATCACTAGTTTTTATTAAATCATAAAGTTTCTCTGGCGATTCAATTATTTCAAATTTAAAATTATCTGTTTTAGTATTAAAAATTTTTGTCTCATTTGTATGGCCTAAAACTGACTCTAACCAATCTAGATAATTATCAGAACCGCTACATCTAAATTGTGATACTAATTCAATTTCATTTATTTTACAGTTATACTTTTTTGCTGTTTCTTTAATTAGTTTAGTACTTCCAACTTCCAAGAATCTTATGTTTTGTTTATCATCAATAAAAAATAGTGAAGTTTTAGCACATTTAATCAATTGTTCTATTTGCGGAACATTTGTTCTATCTATTGATTTGGTAAATTGGTTATTAGAAGATTTTCCAATTCTATGAGCTTCATCTATAATTAATATATCTAATTCATTTTCATTTATTCTAGAAGGCATAAACGGATTTAAAGATGTAAAAAGCAGTTTAGCTTCACTTATGCCTATTCTATTTTTAACTGCTTCAATTAATGGTTTTGATTTACAAGAAAAGAATATTTTCTTTTTTTTAGAAGCCATTTCTGCTAAAATATGTAATGCGATGAGTGTCTTGCCAGTACCAGGCCCACCTTTTATTATCACAATGTTCTTTTCATTATTTTTCTCAGATTTTTTTATTTTATCTAAAATAACATTTTTAGCATATATTTGATCATTTAAAAGAGTAAAATCTGAAATATTTGATATTATTTTAGAAGCACTTTCTAATAATTTTTTTGATGGTTTAACTGGAGATTGCATAAATTTATTAAAAACGCTAAATCCATCACCTTTAGAAAGTAAATCTTTCAACCTACTGACTAATATATTAACATCTTCATGTGTATAAATCGGATACTTTTCTAATAAAGACCCATATACTGAGTTGAATAAACCTTCGCCTATATTTGTACGATAATTGGGACAATAAGAACATCCAAATAAATCTACATCTTTTTGTTCAAAAATTTCAACAAACCCTAAAAGATATTCATGATATCCTGCAACTTGTTGTGAAGGATGAGGTACTTTCCTTATTCCGCCACCAATATAAGTTTCTACAAAATTACCCTCAATATCTAAAGCTTCAACCTTTTGCCACTGCTTTAATTCAATATGTATTATTACTCCATTATTTTTACTATTTTTTCCAAATAATATACAATCTATTCTTTTATCTGTATATGGGACTTGATATTCAAATGAAACATGAAGATTCTGTAATTTTGCTGATTCTATTAAATTTTTAATTTTGTCTCCAGTAACATTCCATGAAGAATATTCTGATTCTCCAATTTTTCTACCAGAATTTTCTTCAAAATTTATTTTCATGATATCAGCTAATTTGTTCATTCTTACATCATCAAAGAACTTTTCTTGTTCCGCTTCATATATCATTTCTATTCTTCTCATTTAAAGCTCCGTATATTTTTTATTTGATCCTTTAGCTTTTTCCACTGGATATTTTTTATTATTCTGTTCTAATTTTTTATATAATGCTTCTGACAAATCTATATCATATTTTTGTGATAATCTAATAATAAAATAGAAAACATCGGCTATTTCATCTTCTATATGTTACCTTTTCTCAGGATTATTAAATAATTCTTGAATTTCTTTTTCATTCTTCCACCTAAATGGTTCAAGAAGTTCAGCAGATTCTATAATTAAAGCAGTTGCTAATTCTTTTGCATTATGAAATTTATCCCAATCTCTATCATCACAAAATTTTTTCACTTTTATTTTCAGATCTTGTATATTAGTATTAACATCCATCTATTCCTCATTCCTTTTCCAAATTCTTTTTTATCTCATCCACCATATTTCTAATTTCAGGACTTTTCTCCATTTTTTCTTTCATTTCTTTATCACCAAGATCAATCATTCTCATATAAGTAAGTATTCCAAACAAATACATTCTTTCAGCAGTTTCTTTCTTAGAACAATCTTTCATATCTTCTTTTACTCCATTCCATAATTTAGGAAATGTTTCCTTTACTATCTCTTCTGCTTCTTTAGTTATTTCTTCCTCATATTCTTCAGAATCATCCCATTCAAAATTAAACATCCTGCTTTCTTTAATAACTTCTTTAGGAGGTTCTTCTTCATAAACTTCTTTATACATTTCAGCAGGAGTTTTTCCAGTATCAGGCTGTTTTCTAACATAATTGTACCAATGATAAAATTCTTCTAATTCTTTCTTCTCTTCTTCACCATTTTCTGGATATGATTTATCTTTAAAATATTCTTCCCATGCTAAGTCAAACTCTTTTTGTGCTACTTTTTCTTCATTCATTGATTCTCCTCAACAAATTTTTTTATATCTTCAAGATTTTCCAATATTAATTTTGCTTTTTTAACTCCAAAAGAAAATGGTGGATATTTATCTGATTCCTTTCCTTCCTCAATTAAGCTTATCATTTTATGTCCCTTATATTCTCCTATTTTTGTTGTCATTTTATTATCTCCCAGTAATAATTTACTTTTTTATTCTTCATCTCTTCTTTTGCTTAATGATATTCTATAATCTTTCTCTTCAACATATTCCTCAGTTATTAGCTTTTTCATCTTTGTATTAATTCTTCTGTTTTATTAACAAAATCTAAAACCTGATTTTCATAATCTTTAATTATTTCTTGACTAAATTTAATGTTTGTTGCATAACTTGCATCATGCCGGTCATCTTTGAGGTTTGTATAGAGTTCTGCATCTTCTTTGTTTATGGAAAGTTCATCTAATAATCTTGCTTCATCTTTGGTTATTGCATATTCTTGTATTAAGATAAGAATTGTTGCATAATGGTTTTTGGACGAATAATTTCTGTTTGTGATAAGTGCTAAAGCAGAACGATATAATGAATAGTATAATGTTACAATAAGCCAGTCATTGAATTTTGTATATTCTTTATTCAATTTATAAAATTCTAAATTATGTCTTGATTTTTTTACATGTGCATTTACTAATTCTTTGTTATTTTCAATTTTCTTTATTTGTTTTTTAGTTACAAAAAAATTTATCTCTTTCTCCAAGTATTCTTTATCTGAAAATAATTTATCAATATTCATCTAAAATTACCTCGTAAAAGTTTTGTTCTTTGTAGATTGGAAAGCCAGTCTTTCTTGCCTGTATGATTACATCATCTTTATTTTGCATAAATTGTTCTATTGTTGCATGAAATATAGATATTGAATGTTTTGACGTTATTTCTGCTTCTTTTTTATTATTTTTTAAGTCTATTTTTTTGTCTGTTATTATTAATATGTCTATATCGCTTTCTTTCCTTTCTTCTTTTCTTGATGCAGAGCCAAATAAAATTATAGTATGAATTTCTTTAGGAATATTTTTTAAAAAGTTTCTTAAAGGGACTTTTATTTCTATATTTAGCTCATTAAATTTATATATTGCCATTTCTGAAAATTTTAAAGCAAAGATTTTTTTATCTCTTATTTTATAGAAAGTGTTTGATTTAGTTTTTTCCTTGTTCAGTATGTTATTTTTTACAAACTTGTTTAATGTGTTTGTTAAAGAGCTATCTGATAGTTTTGATAATTCTTTTATCTCATTGAAGTATAAATTATTCTTTTTAGTTTCAAAATACGCTTTGTAAATCTTTTCTTCTGGTTTCATTTAATTATTGTAAATGCTCAATATTTATAAATGCTTCTGTTTTTGGAGTGATTGCTTCTGTTTTTGAAGTAGGTGTAATTCTCATGTTCTAATCTTAAGAGTAAATTTGAGTTATTAAACATTAATCTCCAGTATATCCGCACATTCCCATCCTAGGAGAATTAACTACTGGCAACATCATCTCTTCCCCACATTCATGCTTTTTAGCACATTCAGAGCAGAGAAGCCCAGTTTCTTCCCAAATGCATTGTGAGCAGATTTCTTTTGCAACCTTCCCACACCAACATTTAAATTCAGGTAAATTATTTCTGGCAATTATTTCTACTTCACTTAAGTTGCCTTTTCTTTTTTCGATAACTTTCAAATTAAGATAAGTTGTGGTTCCAAAATCGTACTCATGGGAAAAAGTTAAGTTTACGTTTAATAATGATAATAGCTTACAATTCATAGTCTTTTCATCTGGTTCAGAATCTTCACAATTAGAATAATATCTATTTCCGTTGATAGTAAATGCACTTAGATGACAACAACACTCCAGCCAGATATCACGCAGGAAGTCATCAATTTTTTCAAGCGTCTCATCGGCATTTATTTCAAAATATAAAAAAAATGGACCAGCACTTGCACGAATAAGAAAGATATTTTCATCTCCATCTTTATTGATTTTCTTATCACAAGTCAACAAATGTTTCGATATAGCTATTGCAGAAAATACTTTTTTACAATATTTACACTCACCATTAGATATCATATTTTCACCTCAATTAACATTTTTCTTTTCCAGTAATTTCTTGCTAAATTTATCAAAATCAGATTCTATCTTTTGAGTTTTATTGAATAGTTCATATTCTTTTATAGCTTTTTCTTCAGCATCTTTAAAAGATATCTTACCTTTCCCTTCTAATACTTTAAACTCATTGAATTCTAAAAATTTATTAACACTTCCTGCTAAATCTTTCATTTTCATAACTGTCCTGTTTTCAATAATTCTTTCAATATAATCAAAGAAGCTTGAAACTGTTCTTTCCAACTGCTTAATCTCTTTTTCCAGAAGATAATTCTTGGCAATTATTGCATCAGATTTTAATATTCTTCCTTTTGGAGCTTGTTTCCATGTTGTCAAGCCCATATAATTCCTTTTAGCATCAGCTTTCTCATAAATAATTTCAGCAGCAGTCTGTCCAGTTATTGCATAATGAAATTTATTTTGTACTGTTGCATAAAAATCTTTAGTAATTAGAGAATTAGGATCATAATCAATACTGCATTCAGCAAAAATATCTGTTATTTTCTGATAAATCCTTCTCTCACTTGCTCTAATCGAACGAACTCTCTCTAAAAGCTCATCAAAATAGTCTTTTCCAAAATACTGGCCATTTTTTAGCCTGTTATCATCAAGGACAAATCCTTTAATAACAAATTCTTTCAAAACTTTTGTTGCCCATACTCTAAATTGCGTAGCCTCTTTAGAATTTACCCTGTATCCAACAGAGATTATAGCATCAAGATTATAGTAAATTGTCATGTATTTTTTTCCATCGTTTGCAGTTGTTAGGAATTTCCTAATAACTGAATTCTCATCTAATTCTCTTGACTTAAAAATATTTTTTAGATGCTCATTAATAGTTGGAACTTCTACATTGAATAATTCAGCCATTCTTTTTTGAGTAAGCCAGATATTTTCATCATGTAAAAATGCTTCTACTTTGACATTACCATCAGGAGTAGTATAAATTAAAAAATCAGTAACTTCATTATTAGGTATTAATTCTTTTTTATTCATCTTCATCCTTCCTTTTACTCAAACTAATCCTGTAATCTTTCTCTTCTTTAACTAAACTTATTATTTCTTTATCTATTGCTTGTTTTATTATAATAGGACTTAATCTTTGATAGCATATCATTGAATACTTATTATACAAACCTTTTTTCTTCAATAATTCAGTAAGTTCATTCTTATCTTCAGGATAATTAACTTTAGTAAATTCTTTAATTGAAGCTTTTTTGTTACTTCCCCAGATAACACTCATTTCTTTCTGCTTGCTAAATTTAATTAGTTTTTCTTTAATTTCTTCTAGTCTGGATTCAGTTTGCTTTCTAGTACTATCTAAAAATTCATATTCATCAACTAATTTAACACCATCATCATCTTTAAATTCTTCTTCAGTTTTATTTTCTAATTCTAACTCATGTTTCCATGCAGGACATAAAGATTTGTAAGCACACCAGTCGCATAAATTAGATATAGTAGTTAGAAAATTATTACAACTTTCAATTTCCTTAATTATATTCTGGACATCTAGTTTAAGATTTAATAATTGTTCTTCATTTCTCTCAGAAATCATTTCTTTATCAAAAGCTAAAAAATACCAGACTAATTTTACATTTTTACAATCATTAAAATTATTTTTAACCCATAAAGAATACATAGCTAATTGCCTATCCTCATCTAATTCTTCTTGAGGTTTTAGTTGGTTATTTGTTTTATAATCACACACATAATAATTTCCATCTTTATCACAGCTTAACCTGTCCATTCTTACATGATAAGAATTTCCATCATCTAATTCTAACCTATATTCTGTTTCTAATCCTAAAGTTGTTAGATTATTAAATGGTTTATAATGTTCATAATAATCAGAAATAAATTTTATTCCCATTTCAAAATAATTTTCTTTTTTATAATCTTTTTTAACAATTAAAATTTTATCATTAAACTCTTTATTCCAGCATTCTTTAAAAAAATTTAATAATTCTTC
>JAGWAD010000013.1 GCA_018302105.1 Candidatus Woesearchaeota archaeon | reverse complement strand
ATATAAATTAGTTTAGTTCTATATTTATTAGAGGTGATTTTATAATGAATGAAATATTTTCTCTTAAACAATTTGGAGTTAGCATTGGGTATGAAAGGATCGAAAAGCTTGGCGATCCCCTTGATGAAATAAATAAAATAATTAATTGGAATGATTTTAGCAAATACCTTCACCAAAATAAAGGTGTTGGAAGACATGGTTATGATCCAATAATATTATTCAAAATGCTTTTTCTTCAAAGCTGTTATGGAATAAGCGATGAAGAATTGGAGTATCAAGTTGCTGATAGGATAAGCTTTCAAAAATTTTTAGGATTTCCAAATAATATTCCAGATTATTCAACTGTATGGTATTTCCGTGAAGAGCTTAGCAACGGAAATACCATTGATGAATTATGGAATGAAATAAGAAAACAAATAGAAAATAAAGGAATTAAATTTAGTAAAGGAGTTATACAAGATGCTAAATTTATACATGCTGATCCAGGCAAGAAAAATTCTGGAATGGAAGACAGAGGAAGAGGAGAACCCTCAAGCAGAAATGAAGATGGTTCATGGACTAAAAAAGGAGACAAAAATATCTTTGGTTATAAACTTCATGATAAAATTGATAAGGATAATAAATTCATTACAAGGTTTGCTGTTACAACAGCAAAGACGCATGATGGAAATATTGATCTTGCAGAGTCAAATGAAATAAATTATCGTGACCGTGAACATCCTTATGCCTTTATGGATAGGACATTAAATGCAGGATACACAAAACTTACAGAAATCCATCGTGTATTTGTGCAACAGGCATTTGTATGCATAACATACAACTTGCACAGGTTAAATTTCCTGCTGAAAAAACTAGTAGCGTGAGCTCTATTAAAAAACACAAAAAATTAAGAAAAACTTAATCGTGAAGGAGTTTATAAGAACCAATGGTTCTTATCTGGCTTTAAGCCCAAGGCTAAAGCCCAAAAATAAAGAAAATCAATAATTATTCAAAGTTCTCAATAGAAAATCACGATTATATACAGAGTTTCTTTCTTATTATGAAATTGCTGCAAGATTCATGTATGATTATTATGGAATAGACAGAAAATCAGAATTGGTTAATGGATTACTTTTTGATAATAAAACAAAAATTTATTTACAAATGAAATTAGAAGTCATGCAAGAAGAAATGCATTTATTTCCATATTGACAATTAATTAAAACGATAAGTATAAAAAAAGGATTATATTGTCAGAATTTGAAGGTGATAAAAATTTCGCCTTAAGATTCTTAGGATATAAGATTAAGGTTAATAAAAATGAATAAAAAAACAATAAAATTTTCAATAATAATTATTATTTTTAGTTTAATAATTTTAACTTCATGCAGTAAAATAACTGAAATAAATGCAAGTAATAATTTAAGTAATATTAGTTGTGATGATAAAGACAATTGTACTGAAGATTTCTATGATAAAAAAAGTAATTTATGTATGCATAAAACAAAAGAAAACTGTTGCAATAACTGTGAACTATATGAATCCAAAGTATCTATTGTTGATTACGGATGTGAAGGTTCATGTTACAAATCAGGTACATTAAACATTAATGGAACATCCGACATATTAATCAGAATAAAAAATGATGGAAATAAAGATACAGGAATAACCGCATATTATAAATGCTTTAAAGTTAATGCAGGAGTAATTGTATTTGGCGGATATGGTTTTATAGCAAAAGATTATTTTATAGAAACAGGAAGTAATGAAATATTATTAAAAGCAAATTCCACAGCAACTTATAAGATTAATCTTAAGGGAAATCCAACTGCAAGTACAGAAATTAGCTGTAAGATAAAGGTTATAGAGGATAGTAAAGAACAATCAAAAAATATTTACTTATTATTCAGGCAATAGAAAGATTTTAATATTAATTAATTTCTTATTTTAGGTATGAGGTTAAGATTAATTCTAATTTATGCTATTGTACTTATTGGATTATTAGTTATTCTGTCTGCTTGCGACACAAAAACAGGATCAGCAGTTCTAGATACAAAAGGAAACAATAGTGCACAATCTGACGATGGTGATACACCAGTAATACCAGACTGTGATGATAAAAATATGTGTACAGAAGATTCTTTTAATTCAGACATACAAAAATGTGAGTATAAAACAAAGCAAAATTGCTGCGGAAATAATTTATGCGAAGAAAATGAAGGATGTAATGTTTATACCTACAAGACCTCATGCCAAAAAGATTGTGGTTTGAGATGTTTGGGAAAATTAGAAGTAAGTTCTCCTGTTTGTGAAGGAGAATGCATCTTTACACCAGCATTAACAACAGTTTCAGGATTAGCAAAAATAAAATTCGAACTGATTAATTTAGGAGAAAAAAACATAGAAGCAACTGCAGATTTAAAATGTAACATTAAGAGTGGATCTGTTAAATATGTAAATTATTTTGAAGGCAATAAAGAAAAAGTAAAATTAAGCCCAAGGCAAAAAATAAATTATTATGTAGAATTTAAACAGCCAGACACATTTAACATGGAATGTGAAGTATATTTTGGGAGCGAGTATTCTTATACAGCAAACAAATTTAGTGTAAAAAGTAGATGAGTAAACTTTAAAAACCGCAGCACTTTGCTTTTTGATTATGGTAAACTTTAAATTATTCAACAAATGGGATATTTCAGATATAGAAGTACAAGACCCGGGATTAAAAGGTTATGTTTCAATTTATTCTGTATTAGTTCCCAGAAATGCAGGAAGAAATGCAAAAAATAGGTTCTGGAAAAGCAAGACCCATATAGTTGAAAGATTAATGAATAAATTACAAGTTACAGGACATAAAGGTAAAAAACATTATAGGACTTCAAGCCATCTTACTGGAAAATGGAACCATACTTATAAAATAGTCCAGGACACATTTGGAATATTAGAAAAGCAAACTAAAGAAAACCCAATGAAAGTTTTTGTAAAAGCATTGGAAAATGCAGCACCAAGAGAAGAGATAACAACAATTGAATATGGTGGTGCACGTTATCCTCAGGCTGTAGACTGTTCTCCTCAAAGAAGGATTGATATTGCATTAAGACAAATGACTCAGGGAGCTTATTCAAAAAGCTTTGGAAAAAAGAAAAAGATACATGAAGCATTAGCAGATGAAATATTATTTGCATATAATGTTGATCAAAGCAGTCAGGCAATTTCTAAAAAATTAGAATTAGAAAGACAAGCTGATTCTTCTAGGTAGTTTTATTAAATTTTCTTTTTAATAATTCTTATGACTAAAATTTATCTTATTAGAACGCATCATTATGATTTAAAAGAACATTTTATAAAAGATTTAAATCCAGAAAGAATATTTCTATTTTAAAATATTACAATTCCTTAGCATGCAATAATAATCCAATCTTAGTCACACAAACATCCAAATCTCTTTCCACACCTTCAATTATTTTTTCTTGCTGAACTGTTATTTTTGTTTTCCTCAAGCTATCAAATTTTTTATGTTTTATTTCATTTAAAATAAATGTTACATCTTCTAAAACTGCTTGTATTGAACTTTCGTTTTCATTATTTTTCATTTTCATAACCTCCAAATAACATTATTATTGGAATATAGATAATATAAGTTTATCTAATTAAGTATAGTCAACCAAAAAAATAATTAGCTCTTTTGAATGTTTGTTGTTGACTGACAGTAAACTACTTTTAACCTAAGAATTTATGCGGTTTACTATATAGAAAAATATATCTAATCAAAATAAACTTTAATTTTATGAAATTTCAGTTAGAATTGAACATTGATGACACTTTTTTCCCGATGAGGCAAAGTTTAATGTTATATCTTAGAAAAAGATTCCCGGATTTGCCTGAATTTGAAAATTCCTTTCTTGACTCTGAATTTGCAAAAATTGAAGATTTTATAAGAGAACATAATAATGGTAAATTAATTTCTTACAGAATATACGATTTCAAGAATATGTGGTGGGATTTTGGAAACACAGAATATTTTACTTCTTCTCCTCACCCAGGGATCAATGATTTCTGTAATGCTGTTTATAACCTGGAAGGATCAATACAAATAATATCAGCAAGAGGAAGAAATACAATACCAAATTACACTTTCGAAAATGCCTATGAAAAAACTAAAAATTGGCTTTCAGAGTTTAATATCAAATACGATAACCTCATCTTAAGCAAAGATAAATTAAGCCATTTACTAAGATTAGAAAAAGAATTAAAAATACCTTTTAAGATTTCTGTAAATGATAATCTAGATGAATTATACAGTCATGTGAAAGCATTAGATAATCTCACAGGAATATTAATTGATAGAACTTATAATAGAAAAGAAACAATATATGAAAAACAAGGAAGAATAATTAGAGTTAAGAATTTTATGCATGCAAAAAGTATGTTGCCTTTAATTTTGCAAAATTCCTGTGACCTAACAAAAGATTTATAAATCATTTACAAATTCAGCATTTATATGGCAGAAGACATTGTAGAGAGATTCGGAAAAGTAATGAATAATCCTATGAATATTAGAAATATTTGTACAAGTGCACATATACACCACGGAAAATGCATAAGTGGTGCTTCTAGAATGCTTCTAACTAACGGTTCAATAAGAACTGCTAAAGAAATTTATGAAGAAATAGCAGATAATGGCAAAATACATGAAGAGAATTCAGATCATACAATTTTTATTCCCAATAAACCCATAGAAATATTTACTTTAAATAAAGAATATGGTAAAATAGAAAAAAGAGACATTCAATACGCTTGGAGAATTGTAGGCGGAAATACTATAAAAGTAAAATTAAGAAATGGATTTGAGATTAGTACAACCCCAGAACATAAGTTTATTGCTTCTAGAGATTTAGAATTTACTGATGTTGAAGCTAAAGATCTGAAAATTGGAGATAGAATTGTATGTCCGAGAAGTCTTGATAATAAATCAAATATGAACATTAAAATAGAAATTTTAGAAAACCTTAGTAATGAAAATTTTTATATTAATCTTAACAAATTATTTTATACTAAATTAAAAAATAAAATCTTATCTTTTGGAATAAAAAACATAGAAAAAAAATTTAAACTTTCAATAAAACAAAAATCATTCTATCATGGATTATGGAAAAACAGAATAAATTTAAAAGACTTAATCCAAATAAGCAAATTATTAAAAATTGATTTAGAAGAATTGTATAACAAAATTGATTATATCTTTTATAGAAATGGAAAACAAAGAGGACACAATTCTTTAAAAATCCAATTGCCTATGAAATTCGAAAATTTCTTTTATATAGTTGGTTTATTATTTGGCGATGGATCTGGAAAAAAATTCATAGTTGGAAAGAAAGAACTTGAACAAAAATTTATTGATTTATGTAAAGATTTAGGAATGAATGTAAAAGCTAAACAATGGGGAAATAAAACTCCAGAAATATTAACAAATTTAACATTTTTACGTTTATTGAATTGCTTATTTGAATACCCGTTAAGAAAAAAAGCTCATAATATCAGGATTTCAGATTTCTTATTTAGATCTAAAGATGAATATGTTGCACAATTTTTAAAAGGTTATTTTGATACTGATGGTTGTGTAGAAGAATCTAGAAGAGCGATTACTATTTCTTCTGTAAGTAACCAAATGGTTAAAGATTTACACTTATTATTATTAAGATTTGAATGTTTATCAATAAAAGAGATAGATAACACAATCTCAATTTCTGGATTATCTGCTTTAAATTTTAGTAAAAATATTGGTTTCAATGTTGAACATAAAGTCAAAAGCTTAAATCATTTAGTAGAAAGAGTTTCTGGAGGTTTAGTTTGTGATACTGTAAAAGTTGGCAACCAAGTCATGCTTATTAATAGCAAAAATTTAGCCTATGACAAATTAGCATTTGTTGAAGTTAAATCATTAGAACAAAGTCATGAAGAAATAGTTTATGATTTTACAATTCCTGAAACGCATAATTTTATTGCTGAAGGAATGATTATACATAATACAGCATTAACAGACAATTTATTAGCAGCAGCAGGATTAATGAGTACAAAAAGTGCAGGAAATTTAGATCAGGGAATGACAACATGGCAGCATGCAGATGAACAGGAAAGATTAATGACAGTAGATGCAGCAAATGTATCAATGATTCACGATTTCAATAACCAGGAATTTTTAATTAACTTAATTGATACTCCGGGACACGTAGATTTTGGTGGAAATGTAACAAGAGCAATGCGTGCAATTGATGGTACCGTAGTTTTAGTGTGTGCTTCAGAAGGAATCATGCCGCAAACTGAAACTGTATTAAAACAGGCAATAAGAGAAAGAGTAAAACCAATATTATTCCTAAATAAAGTTGACAGATTAATCAATGAAATGAAATACACTCCAGAACAAATGCAGAAAAGATTTTTAGATATTGTAAATGAATTTAATCAGTTAGTTGAACAAATAGCAGAACCAGAATTTAAAGAAAAATGGAAAGTAAGTATTAAAGATGGAAGTGTTGCATTTGGAAGTGCAAGAGAAAATTGGGCATTATCTTTAGGTTTCATGGAAAAAAAAGGAATAAATTTCAAAGATATTCTAAAATTATATGATGGAAGTTTAAACAAAGAAGAGATAAAAGAATGGGTATGGAAAAATGCTCCATTGCATGAAGTTATTTTAGATATGGTAATTAAACATCTTCCTAATCCAGTAGAAGCACAAAAATACAGAATATCAAGAATCTGGAAAGGAGATCCTGAAAGTACTTTTGGGCAGGATTTATTAACTTGCAACAAAAAAGGAAAAGTAGCTTTCTGTATAACAAGAATTTTAGTTGATCCAAAGTCAGGAAGAGAAATTTCAGCTGGAAGATTATTCTCAGGAACAATAAAAGCAGGAATGAATGTTTATTTAAATAATGCAAAAAAAGCAGAAAGAGTACAGCAGGTATTAATGTATAATGGGATAAGAACACAGCAAATGGAAGAAGTTGTAGCTGGAAATGTATTAGGCTTAATGGGAATAAGTGGAGAAGCTGGAGAAACAATTACAGAAGAACCTGAACATCCATTTGAAGAATTAAAACATATTTTTGAACCAGTAATTACTAAAGCTATAGAACCAGTAAAAGCACAGGATTTAGCTAAGATTATTGAAGTTTTAAAAACTGTGGGTAAAGAAGATCCTTCAATAAAAATTCAGATCAATGATGAAACTGGCGAATGTTTAATGAGTGGTATGGGAGAATTACATTTAGAAATTGTAGAAAATAGAATGATCACTGAAAAAGGTGTTCAAATTAAAACAACACAACCATTGGTAGTATATAGAGAAACAATATCGAAAAAAAGTCCTGAAGCAGAAGGAAAAAGTCCAAATAAACACAATGTATTTTACATTACAGTAGAACCAATTCCAGAAAATATGTATGCTGCTTTGAAAAATGGCGATCTTCCAGAAACAAGATTAAAGAAAAAAGATGATCAGGTTATTAAAAAATTAGTTGAATTAGGTTATGAAAATAAAGAAGCTTTAAAATTTAGAGAATTTTACAAAGGAAACGCATTTATAGACAGTACAAGAGGCGTTGTACACATAGGTGAAGTTATAGAATTGATTTTAGATGGATTCAGACAGGTTATAGATGCAGGGCCATTAGCAAGAGAACCATGTACAAAAATGTTAGTCACATTAAATGATACTAAATTACATGAAGACAGTATTCACAGAGGACCAGCACAAGTACTTCCAGCTATCAGAGAAGCAATTCGTGGAGCAATGATGCAGGCTGCTCCTTCAATATTAGAACCTCTGCAAATTTTACAAATAGAGTCAGTAGTAGATAACATGGGCTCTGTATCAAAATTAGTTTCAAGTAAAAGAGGTCAATTATTAGATATGGTACAGGAAGGAAATTATTTAACTGTAAAATGTAAATTGCCTGTAGCTGAAATGTTTGGTTTAAGTGCTGAATTAAGAAGTGCAACTGAAGGAAGAGGAACATTTTTTGTAGCAGACCAGTTATTTGAAAAATTGCCTTTAGAATTACAGCAGAAAGTTATTTTACAAATAAGAACAAGAAAAGGTTTAAGCGAAAATCAATAGATTAATATTAATCAACACTTAGGATTCTCTTTAATCTTCGGTTGATAGATTTTTACGATGTTATTTTCATGGTCTGGCTCTTCGATATATTTTTGTTAAAAAAATATTTTCTACAT
>JAGWAD010000040.1 GCA_018302105.1 Candidatus Woesearchaeota archaeon | reverse complement strand
TTCTTACAAAGAAAGTAGCTGAAATCTTAGAATTAGATTTATCAGCAAAGCCACAGAAAGTAAATGGCATCGGTGGAGAAACAGAAGCCGTGCTTACAGAGCTTACAATAATATTTGAAACTCCTCATAAGACGTACAAATATCAAGTCCCAGTTTTTGTTGTTACGGATGAGACAGTTGACTTTCCAATGTTGTTAGGAAGAGCTGGTTTTTTCAAGCATTTTAAAATTACTTTTGACGAATCTAAGGAAAAGGTATTTCTAAAACCTAGACCTGAATAGGACTCAAGTCTGCTCAAAAAATAACTAAAAACTCTTCTGGATGACCTTATGTGCTGCAGTATAGAGTTTTATCCAAGTGGTATTATGAAGAGAACTAGTTCCTTGAGCTCCAACAAAATACTGAGGAACTTCTTTAAGTGGTACCCAACGATATGTCGTATATTTCTTTTGAATAATTTTTTTTACTTGTAATAAAATAAATTTCTGCTTCTTAAGAGAACCTCGAGAGGTTTTGTATGTTATCATCCCCTTGAGAGTTTTTTTCTTATTGAGGTAAGTAAGCTCTTGTTGTAACTCTTTAAGGGAAGTCTCAAAATGAACTTTAGACCTATTTTTCATTATATTTGTACTGATAAAAAACTCTATCTGAGAATGATTTTTCCTCCAAATAGGGGCAAGGAATTCATGCCCTCTACATCGTTTAGATTTCATGTGTATGTATGAATGGGAGGTGTTTATATCCTTTTATGAACCCTATCAAATAGTTCTTTGTATAGATAAAAAGGAGCTTAAAGTCTGTAAGTAATCAACTAATTTTAAGGCTATTGCTTAGAGGTTTTAATCTATTAACAATAGGTCAAGATGTTGAAGCGAGAGTGGTGTTAGTTTTTATTCTACTAATATAAGTCCTTTAGAACATACAATCTTGTAAGTTACAGAAGTTGTTCCTGTTCCTTCAAGAGTACCAATTGCATTATACATATTACCATTAAGATAATCCGTATTTGCATCAAAACAGGCACTGTCTAATCCAATAGCATTGTTTTTATTAATGAGTTCTTTAAGTTCACAATTTTCTGAAGCATCAACACAAGATAAATGAAATGGATTCGCTAATTCTCCAGTTACATTAACTTCTTTTTCATTATAATCTTCAGGATGTGCTAGAAGTTGAGATATTGTTGGAATTGATTCGGGGTATTCTGGTAAAGAACAAGAAATGATAGAAATAATCAAGAAAGAACCTAAAATTATAAGAAAAAGTTTCCTCATTTTTTACATTTAAATCTCCAATTATTTAAACTTTGGGTAATTCCCTAGATCGTTACACCTGCTGTACTCTAAGCGCCGCAGGGCTCTATAACAAGATGGACGAAACAATACGTTTAGAGGAGAATTTTAGGGTTAAATTGATTAAGAACATTATCTTTTTTAAAATTACTCTTTTAATTTAGGAAAAATATCTAATGAAAACATTCAGAAATCAACCAAATAATTTTAAGGCTTCATCAATTAATACCTTTGTTCTCTTTTCTATGTCTCCAATAGCCCATTCATTTTTACTCTGTAATGGATAAATCTTCCCATTTAAATACAAATTATTTTTGTACCCTATATTTTTACCTTTTTTATCTTTTCTGTCTCTTTTTTTCTCAAAGGAGAGGTTTGAAAGATTAGAATTATATGCAGTTAAAGTAAGGTTTCCCAATTTATGCACAAATTGTTCCTGTAGCTTCTTCGCTTCGTCTTTATCTCCCTTTGCGATCATATTTATCCATTCTTTTGGAAGCCTCTCTCCTTCTGGAAGTATATGTTCTATTGTAAATATATATTTGTCTTTTTCTCTTTTCCATAGGTCTATATCACTTTCTTTTGTAAAACTTTCTTCCTCAATCTTACAAAGAATATATCTGGTCACTTCACTATTTATCTCATAAATATTACTTTCTAGTTTTTCCCTAAAAATATCATCATTTGCATATCTCTCTGGGTTTGTCAAAAAGGTTTTGATTATTTCATAATTAAGATTCTTCTTATTTTTCTCACAGTCTTCAATTAGCCCTACAAATATATTATCCAGATTTCTTGTAGCCGGATAATCTGTTAAGTTTCTTCTAACAAAGTACTTACTTAAGAAAGAAATAGTCTCTTTTAATAACTCTTTATTATGTTTGAAATCAGTAAGCAGATAAAGAAGGAATATGTATGAAGGTGTTCCACTGATACGCAATAAATCAGTAAATTCTTTGTAGAACTCATCTGTATCCTCTGGGTTAATACATCTGCTAATGGTCTGTGATTTATTTTTAAGGTCATTTAATAATTGAATGGCATCTTTCTTTATTAATTGTTCATATATGTAGATTAGATTAGATTTTGTCGCCTTTCCTTCTTTGATTTTGACCTTGATATTATCATTATGTTTGAATGCATTGTAATAATGCCTCAAAAACCTCTCTTGTATTTTTGGATCTTCTGTTAAGTTATCAGTGATTATCTTCCATTCTTCAAAAGCATCATCCATTGTTTTTGATTTATTCTTTTCAAGATGAGAAAGTAGGCTATTCTTTATTAAATCTATAGCAGATAAAGGTACTCCACGGTTATTTATACTTTCAAATAGATTAAAAGCATCTGAACTTGTATTTACTTCTATTTTGATAATATGGGAAGAGTTAATCTTATCCAATAATCTCCTAACTTCAGTAAATGAATATGGCTCTAATTTTACTAAAAAGAAGGAATAAGCTTTGTATAATCTTCTATTTCTTAAGTTTTTTGGTCTTCCTTCTTTTACTTCTAATATCCCAGATTCTTCTAAAATTTCTTTATAATCTTCGAAGTTATTATTTTGATAGGAAAGTTCCAACTTTGTTTCTTTAGGCTTTTTCTTTTGAACCAATCGATATTTTAAATTTATTAATTCAGACCTAAAATCATCATCTTCCTTTTCTTCTATCAATAATCTTGTATGAACTGCTGCATAAAAAAGAGAAAGAGTAGTTAATCTTTGTTGCCCATCAATTATTTCTAATTCTGAGTTGAGGACTTCAGTGGTTTTGTTAACACAAATTATTGATCCTAGAAAAGGCCCTTCTTCGGAATCGTTTTCTCCCATAATATCATTAAACAAATCATCCCAATTCTCCTTTTTCCACGTATACTCTCTTTGATATTTAGGAATAACAAATTTTATAGTTAACTCAGGAGAGAATAACTCATGTATTGGGGTATCTTTTGAAGATTGTATCATTTCTTTTTTCTAAAATCCCAACCTATTTAAGATTTGCCTTTGTTCCCTCTTTTTTCTTTATTTTTTATTTCTACCCTTAGTCTTATAAATCCATCTTCATTCCCTAAAAAGGTGTTAACAAAAACAAAATACCTGGCAGGCCTTTCCTGTCCAAAATATATGTGGATGCTCGAGCATGATGCAGATAAACTTCCAGAACTGAACGAAGTCGCAGAGCATATAATAAAGCAAGGCCACGAAGTAGGCAAACTTGCACAAACCTTATTCAAAAAAGGCATATCTATCCCAGAACAGCCATTCTTAGAAAATCTCAAACAAACACAAATTCTCCTCAAAGAAAAGAAACCTCTCTTCGAAGCATCCTTCATGGTGGACAATCTCTACGCCCGTGCAGACATTCTTGTGCCTAAAGGCAAGAAATGGGATATCGTGGAAGTCAAATCCTCTACTTCAGTCAAAGAAGACAATCTCCATGACATCTCCTTCCAACGCTATGTCTACGAAAAGGCAGGCATAAAAATCAACAAATGCTACCTTGCTCATATTAATAATGCATTCATACGAAAAGGAGAAATAAAGGCAAAGAAACTCATAAAGATAGAAGAAGTCACAAAAGAAGTAGACAAAGTCTCTCTAGATATAGACAAACGAATAGAGCATATGCTCAGCATTCTTGCAAAGAAAGACGCCCCTGATATCAAGATAGGAAAAGGCTGTGAGAATGGCACAGACTGTCCTTCACAGGAATGCTGGTCTTTCTTACCTGAAGCTCATGTTTTTGAACTCTGGCGTGGTGGGAAGAAATCCTATGAATTGCTGGAAGGAGAAGTGCTGTACATAAAAGATATTCCTGATGACTATACTTTAACAGATAAGCAAGAGATTCAGAAAGAAGCAGTGAAGACAGGGAAAGTGTATAAGGAAGAGAAGAAGATCCAGGATTTTTTGAAAAGTTTTCAGCAGCCTGTGTATTATTTGGATTTCGAAACCTTTGCAACTGCAATTCCTCTTTTTGACAGGGTAAAACCCTATCAGCAGATTCCTTTTCAGTTTTCCTGTCATAAGGTAGAAGGAACTCTTGTGACACATATGGAATATTTACACAGAGAAGCCTCTGATCCGCGAAGAATGCTTCTAGATGCTTTAAAGAAAGCTTTGGGAGAAAATGGTTCGATTATTGTGTATAATCAGAGTTTTGAAAAGAAATGTTTGGAAGAGCTTGGGTCGCTTTTTCCCAAAGAGAAGAAATGGGCTGCATCAGTCTGTGCACGTATGCTGGATTTAGCCATTCCTTTCAAGAATTTCTGGTATTATCATCCTGCGCAGAAAGGCAAGTATTCGATTAAAAGTGTCATGCCAGCGTTGACTGGAAAAGGGTATGAAGACTTGGAGATTGGCAAAGGAGATTTGGCTTCGATGAAGTATCTGGATTTGACTTTTCACAATGGGAAGGATAAAGAGAAGGTGTACAATGATTTGCTTGTCTATTGTGGGCAGGATACGGAAGGGATGATTTGGATTGTGGAGAAGTTGAGAGATATTAGTTAATTTTCAAAAGATCCAGAAAGTAAAGATTTTTATATAAAAACATTTTTTAATTTAAAATAATGAAGATTATTTGGGCACGGGTCAATGTTAATGGAAATAGTATATATGCTCAGATAACCCATAAAGAAGAAAAAGATAAGGAATTATTAAATAAATTATATTTTGAATGGAAAAAATTGAATGAAAATATAAAAAAGATTTCTACAAGAGGAATAAATCTTCCAGAAGCAATAAGTGAGAATGCTTTTTGTTTATTTTTTGAATCTGTTTTTAGAGTTGTCCGTTTACAGAAAGGGAAATGTTCTTATGATTGTGTGGACAATAAAACTGGAAAAAGGATACAAATAAAGGCTTCTAGCGTGAAGTCTGATTTAACTTCTTTTGGACCAAAGTCTGAATGGGATGATCTTTATTTTTTAGATTTTTCTAAAGGGGATGGAACTTTTTTGATATATAAAATTGAAAAAGAATGGATCTATAACCATAAAGTAAATAGGCAACAAACTTTTGAAGAACAACAAAAGCAGTCAAGAAGACCAAGATTCAGTATTATAAAAGAAATTATAAATCCAAGGAAATTAAAACCAGTTAAAATATGCAAACTTTAAAATATGGATAACTTAACAAGAGAACAAAGAAGCTATTGTATGAGTAAAATAAGGGGCAAAAATACTCTTCCAGAAAAAAGATACAAAAGAAAAAATTCTAATTTAATATTTCAACCAAGTATATTTGGAAAACCAGATTTTATTAACTATAAAGAAAAAATAGTTATTTTTATTGATGGCTGTTTTTGGCATAAATGTTCTAAACATTATAAAGAGCCAAAATCTAATAAAAAGTATTGGTTGCCTAAGCTAGAAAAAAATGTAATTAGAGATGCAGAAGTAAATTTAGCCTACAAAAATTCCTATTGGAAAGTTCTCAGAATCTGGGAGCATAAGCTAAAGCGCTAATTGTCAATTGAGGGTTTATTTTTTTTCCGCGTAAAACGCTATCTATATTTTCTGCAATTCTTTTTATAACTGGAACGGTAACACTATTTCCTGCTTGGTGATATAATTCGCTATCCGAAATATCTTTAGGCAATCTAAAGTTTTTAGGAAATCCTTGCAACAAAAAACATTCTCTAGGAGTAAGTTTTCTAACGCCTATACTATTTTTGATGAGGGGTACATTATGTCCACCTCTTCCCATATTTGCAGTTAGAGTAGGAACAACTCCTTTCTTGTTAGCTCTAACGTATTTTCTTCTCCATTGGTAAACTGTATGTTCAGATTGAATATCTTTTTTAATCCTCTCATAAAGAGGTTTATCATTATAATAATATTTAGAATCTGCCTTTTCAGCAACTAATTCTCTGAAACTTTTAGTTAAAGGAATTTTTTCTGGAAAATCAAAAGCATCTGCTCTATCCTTATCTAAAAAGCCTGCAATAAATATCCTCTCTCTATTTTGAGGGGTATCTCCATGCTCCATACTATTTAAGATTTGATGTTTAGTATTATAGCCTAAATTTTTCAAAGTTCTTTCAATAACCATAAAAGTTCTGCATTCATCATGGCTTTTTAGATTTTTTACATTTT
Organism: Candidatus Woesearchaeota archaeon; assembly: GCA_018302105.1. Taxonomy (GTDB): domain Archaea; phylum Nanobdellota; class Nanobdellia; order SCGC-AAA011-G17; family GW2011-AR18; genus JAGWAD01. The sequence goes on along the minus strand of JAGWAD010000040.1, from coordinate 1,373 downwards.
CTAAAAGAAAAGCCTTCGGTGTTTTTGCTTCTAAAATTTCAGCCAATCTAAAGAAAAGATTGCCTCTTACATCATTAAAGCCTTTTTGATTTCCAGCAATGCTAAATGCCTGACAAGGAAATCCTCCGACTAAAACATCAAAAGAAGGTATTTTTTTTAGATTGACTTTCCATAAATCTTCAACATATAGTTTTGGTTCATTAAAATTAAGATCGTAAGTGTTTTTACATTTTTGATTAAAATCATTCGCAAACAGAGTTTTAAAGCCTGCTTGTTCAAATCCTAACCTCATGCCTCCAACACCGGCAAAAAGATCTATTGTTGTAAAAGCTTTTTTTATTTCCATCTTCCTACTTAGAGTTTTCTTATTCATAAAGACTCCCTCCTTTTTTCCGAAAGATTTCCGAAAAATCCGGAAGATTTTCGGATAACTAGAATCAAAATATATTTACTTAAAGAGAATTTATCAATCACCATCTTTTTATTTAAATAGAAAGAGACTTTATAAATTCTTCGCGCACCCCGTGCCAACGTGTCCAGCTGTCCAAGCATTAATAATGCTGCTTAATTTTTTCATTTTTAGCTAGTTTTTTATTATCTTCAAACTTCCAGAAATTAATTTTATCTTTTTTCGGGTTAAAACTTGCTAAACCCTTACCTTTATTATTTTGTGAGCTTAGTTTTTTTAGCTTGCTAAGCTCTCTAAAATGTTTTAAAATTTCTTTTTGGAATCTCTGTTCTGAAATACTTTGCATATTAACTAGTGAAGAATTTCTTTTAATAAAGACTTCTGAGAAAAAACCGGAAGATTTCCGGAAATCTTAGAATTATGCTAAAATTTCTTCTGCTATAATTTCAGAATCTTCTACTTTTGTTTTCTCACTTAAAGGAACAGTAACCTGTTGTGCAAATTCCTGTTTTATGCTACCAATAATTTTGTTTCGTATTTTTCCAACAATAGTAAGCCTCACAGTGATAACATTATCCTTTACAACAGATTGAAAATCACTCTGAACAATATTCCTAAGAATATCTTTTTTTAATCCAAAAACTTTGGAAGCATCAATAACTCTAACGCCAATAACAAAGTCTTCTGTATCAATATCAATAATAAAATTTTGTACTTCTACAGACATTTTATAATCCCTATTTTTAATATGGAAAGTGAGAATATCATATGTAAAATCATAAATACATTCTAATTTCCCATTTAAAACTCGGTCTTGTGTCATAGGTTCACTTTTGGTAATTCCATTATATTCCTAAATGTAACGATTTTAAAAGGGTTGAAGATTTAAAATACTGCATTTGGATCACCATACATACCTAAAAAAAGAAGATTCCAAGTAAGCGCAAAGCGAATCATGGGTGTA
>JAGWAD010000021.1 GCA_018302105.1 Candidatus Woesearchaeota archaeon | reverse complement strand
TCTAAGATATGAAAGAATCTTTTCTGGGGTTGTTGCCTCAAAGTATTTCACACCATTTTTTACAACTGATGTGACTAAACCCTTGCTTGAGAGTCTATCTAGAACTTCATAGACTTTAGAACCAGAGATATGGGATTTCTTGATTATTTTTCCGGTACTTGTTGATCCTAGTTCTAAAAGAGAGAGGTAAACTTTAATCTCTCCTTCTGTAAGTCCTATTTGGTGTAAAATCTCTTCAATCATGGTTTTGTTTTAAATTTTATAGCTTAAATATTCTCCTATTTTAACGTATATAGGGGGGAGTAATATTTAAATAGGCACTCTTTAGCTGAAATTCTATGGTTGAAACTGAATATCACTGGGCAAAGAGGCTTATTTCAAATTTAGATGTTCCTGGACTCACAAAATTGGTGAGTTTAGAAGCTGGTTACTCTCATGGTATTTCTTATTCCCAAGAGTGGGGTCAGCTAAGTGTAGAACAAAGAGGTGAGAAATTACAGTATGACCGCCAATATGTCCATCTCCATACCCAGCGCTACCTCTTTACAAAAGTTCTTTCCACACAATCAGGAGAATTTCCTAGAATAGTACGAGCATATACACCTATGAATGTAAAACTTGTTCCTTCCCTTGAAATGAAAGAATCAGAAGATGAAGAGAGACATCTTAAACTAAAAGAAAGAATTGAAGAAGTTATACAAAAAAATGCTTTGCGAATAAAGAGAAGACTGTATGCTAAATCTGCTTCTTGGAGGGAAAAACCAAATGCTTACTCCGTTAATGATCTAGAGGTTGTATACCTACTCCCGGAGAGCGTAATAGGATCTTTCCCCTCACCAACAGACCCATTGATTTATGATAGACCTATAAGAGAACTTCTTTTCCCAAGATGGGCATTTACTTTAACCTTTTATGAGATAGAGGGAGAAAAATTCTGAGTGAGTAATCTCAAGCCTTTACCTTAGAGAGTAGTTTCATTTTTTACTCTTTGAAAATGTTTTGAAAGATTAGTAAAGAAACTAAAACAACAGGTAAAGAAAGAATCGCATTTTGTGGATTTAATGCATCAAAGAAGAAAAGAGTGAGAATGCTTAGAAATCCTAACACTAAACTCCAAAAAACAGCCTTTTCTTTTAGTTTCCAATAGAGAGATCCAAAAACTACAGGGAAAAGAGCAAGATTCAAACTTGCTAAAGAAAATCCTAAACTCAGGATATTTTGGTAAAAAATACCAATAACAACAGCCACTATAACAAAGAGAACCATGAAAAAACGAGTTAACTTTTTCATAGATTCTTCTTTATATTTCTTAGTATAATTTTTTAGATCTCGGGTAAAAATGGATGAAACTACAAAGGTTACTGTATCTGAAGAAGACAAAGCAACTGCGTAGAGCAAAACCATTCCCAATTCTTTTAGTCCAAATGGAAGTAATTGTGAGAAACCTGTAACTAAAGCATCTTCAGGCAGGATATTTGGAAAAAGCTGTTTTGTCGTAAGACCGACAATGCTAATCACAATACCTAGCACGAGAAGGATAAGCGCTGAATACGTTAGTCCTCGTTTTAAGTTTTTTTCATCTTTTGTTGCAAAAATTCTCTGCCATAAATCTGGAGCAACCATAATACCAAAACCGGCAAGGACTAAAAAACCTATGATATTCCCCACACCCATGGTGCCCAGATTAAACTCTGAAACAGGAATCGTATTTTTTCCGAAAAGAAAGATCCCAACAGATAAAGTCATAACAAACATAATGACCATTTGAAAAAAATCTGTACGAACAACTGCTTTGAACCCAGCTAATAAGAGATAGGTAAGGATAATTGCCCCGCCAATTATAACGGCTAAGAAATAGGGAATAGGAAAAATAGTTGATAAGACCTTTCCACTAATAATCAGATTCACAATGAGTAAGAGAAAAAACTGTAAAACGAGAAAAAAAGAAAACATGAGACCGTTTCTCTTTCCAAGGATTTTGAAAAAGTATTCTGGCATGGAATAGACCCTTAATTCGTCTGCTTTTTGTTTGATTTTGTGAGCATATTTTCTTACAAATACAAAACCTAAGGCAATTCCTACAAATAACCAAATCGCAGAGAATCCATAAAGATAGAGATACGCAACATATATGGAGAGTGTAGCTCCATCAAAAAAACCAGCACTCATCGTTGCAGCAACTTGGATACCTTCAACTTTCCTGTCTGCAATCATAAAATCTTCTTCGCTTTCCTTACGAGCTGAAAGAACACTAATAATGATAATTACAGCAAGATAGATGAGAAAAAAGAGGATTGTTAAAGTCATAGCTTCCATAGTCACAACTTTGTAGAGTTACTTACTTTGATAAAGGTTATGTAAGACGGCGACGCTTCTACCCTTGGAGAATGATGCGCGGGACATGCAACATCGTTCGACTGAGAAGCGCAGACTTTCTTGGTATTACCTAATGTTTTTTATGATGAGTTAATAGGATTTATATAACCTTTGCAAGATATTTCTTTTTTAATTCTATTATTATCTTTTTCATCTCCTTGGAATATTCCTTTACTTCTTCTACAGAAACACTTTCTCCATAATAATTAATAGCATTCCTTTTCTTTCTGAATCTATCGAACTTTAAAGAGATTTCACTTTCTTCTTTTTCTCTAAGGTAAAAAGTAAAAGCTTCATGTGAATACACTTTGTAGCCATCTCTAAGAGCCATTGCTTCTAATAAACTTCTTAAGACATCATAATAGTTGCTCATGATCTTTCTTGCAGAATATTCATCAATTTTTACTGTCTCTAGAAATATCATATCTAATTCCGCCGTTTTTACAAGGGACTTAAACAACTCTGGGTCAAATTCAGTTTTTCTCACTTCCTTTCGTTTTATAAAATCACTGAATTTCATCTGAATAACTCCCAATAGCCATAGATCTTTACTCCATTAATGAAATTATTTAAGAGTTTGGGGTTTTTATTCTTCATATCTTCTATATCCTTTTTTGCATGTAAAAATAACTGGACTTTATGATTTAAATTTTTCTCATATTTTTCTATATTCACTTCTTTTTTGGCAGGTGTAATTACTAGTAAGTCTATATCACTTCTTCCAATATTTTCTGCTTTTGCGAAAGAGCCAAAGAGGATAATTGCTTCGGGGTTATACATCTGGCAGATATATTCTATTAGTCCTGATTGTCTTATTCTTTGGAGATTGTAAAACAGCTTTTTGTCCTTAAATGAATCATGCTCCGTGTTTGCCTTAAAAAAAAGGTGGTTTAACCTTTCTTCAGAAAGGAGTATATTTTCCTTCTCTAATTGTTTTAAGTATTTTGATACGGTTGTCGGAGATTTTTTCACGAGTTTAGCAAGCTCTCTTACATGAAATTCCTTTTCTGGCTCGTTTAGGAAATATTTGATTAAGTCCATTTTTTTGTACAATTGTCTCATAATCTGGACATTTATAACTCTTTCGTGGAATAATATTGGACAATTGTTCATTATAATGGACACGTATTAGAAGTCAGGGCCTTTATCTTTAGAATCCATTTGGTAACCATGTTAATTTCATTTCGTTGGTGATTTCGCAAGACTCAATTCTTGCAATAACATAAGAATAATTATTTCTTATTTCCTGGATAGTTTCTTCAATACGTTCTGATTCAGACATTTCCATTTCAAATAAGATGAACGAGGTATTTTCTCCCTAGACAGAACGTTTTTACTAGTTTATAATCCTCAGGATCATAAGATCTTAACTTAATGAAAATTTTGTAGTATTTTTGTCCAATTTTACCTCTATCAATATTAATTCTATAACCTTGGATTACTCCTGCTTTATTTAATGTGTTGATTTTTTTAATGGTTGTTTTTACATTAAGGCCTAATTTTTTACTTAACTCCAGTACAGAGATTCTAGAATTATTAGAAAGTTCTTTTATAAGTAATCTTTCTTTTCTATTTAAGTTTAGATTTAATTCTTTATGTATAAGAGAAGGTTTTATTGCCCTTTGATTTTTATCTGATAAGTAAGGTCTAGGAAAAGTATATGCTCTTTGTATAATTGAAGTGGTATAATAACCTATATTTTTGCCAAACTTTTGAAAGAATTCTGCTTTAAATTCCCCTAAAAGGGATATGTCTTTAACCATAATAGCTACAAAAAGATCATAATTCCCTAGGACTTTAGAAATCCAATTTATAGATTTATGATTAGAAAGGAATTCATAAATTTCTTCTTCTTTCTTTTTAGTCATTCCAGAATATTGAATGTAGATTTTAATGATGTTTAATCCTAAAGAAATAGATGAAAAAGTTGTGACAAAAGAAGTTATTACTCCAGAATCTACTAATTTTTTTACTCTGTAGGAAATTACTTGTTGAGAAGTATTCAGTTTCTTAGCTAACTGAGAATAGGGTTGTCTGGAATCTAAATCTAATTCCATTAATAATCTCTTATCTAATTTGTCTAATTTAATCATATTTGTAGAATGTCCTTTATCTTTATAAATATTACACTTTATACAAAAGATATTACCTTATAGCTTTTTATATAAGGTATTTTGACAGGTTATAATAAGAAGAATTCAAGGAGAAAAAATGGATAGAGCCGAAGAAGCTTATGAGAGCTATAAATGTAAATTAGGATTATTAAGTGAAGAAGCAAGAGACATTTCGAATAGAGGCAAAATTGCTCTTTATTTTCCGCCTAGTGATAAAATAACCCCAGCACCAAGTTTAAATTTTTGCTTACCCGGAAATGAAGACTGGCTTTCAGTAGGAATCCAACAGGGGTGGGGGAGTTTTATACCTACTTACATTAGGGGGGTAGGACTTGTATCTTCAGATTGGTTATTTAACCCTATAGAAAAAGGAATTGGAAATGATATTGAATTATTTGATCGTTTTGCTAGAGAAGGAAAAGTTTTGGAAGCATCTTTTGGACAAAGAGAGATAGATTTCTTTTCTGAAATGTATAGAAGATTGAATTCAAATAAAAAATATCTGGACTTTCTAGATGAAGAAGATTTTAATCCGGAAGATAGAAATCTTAGAGATTATTTCGTAAAGGTTTTTCACCCCACAATCTTGGGGCTTAAGAGATTAAAAGAAGGTTTACTGAGGGATTTATCTCAAGCTTATTCTAATAAAGAACTAAGAGGGCTAGAAATTTTACTGGATCAGGAACGGGGTGTACTAAGGATTGCTAATGACACTTTTAGAGAGAATAAAGAATTCATTGAGGAAGATTTAGCAGACTATAGGATTGGAGACTGTCGTAGAGACATAACTTGCCTAACAGAAGCGATAGAGACTCAAAGAAGGCTAAAATATGCTTCTGGAATCTGTAATCAAAACTCAGTGGGCCGATTAGTGGATTTAGCATTATTCCCTCAAGAGAATACTGGAGTTTATGTGGTTTTTAGAACTTGCCAGTTAACTAGAAAGTCACCCTTTTTTGAGACATGGGATGAAGTTACTGTTGGTGCAGTTAGAAGAGGTACTGATTATAAGACTACAATAAAGGATTCTACGGCCACCGGTTTAGAAAGAATAAAGATAATAAAGATTCAAATGGAGGATTCTGGAATTAATGTTGACCTTGAAGTCAGTAGAGGAATTCAATATCCTCCTAGAGAGGTGAAATATTCTCTTAGGTTATAGAAAATGAATAAAAAAATTACATCCTCTCCGACCTAAGAGTGTAACCAGTTGCATTGCAACTAATTTAGGGGTTTTGATGAGAAAATCTATTTAAGGGTAGGGAAGACCTGAGAAGCGCATCTTAGTTGGATAGATATGCGCCTGCCAAAATCACCCTATATGGGGGGAGCGTATCACAGTAGAATGAAGATGCGCGGGACATGCATCCACGCTCGACTAAGATGCGCAGACTTTCTTGGTATTACCTAACTATTTATACTATGGGTGAATCGGATTAAAATAGTTTTCGTTACTTTTTTGCTTGTTTCCATAGCAACTTAAAATAATGAACAAAGTTCTCTGAGACTACTTGGCTCTTAATCTTAAATAAGATCGGTTTTCCAACAAATATTCCAATTACAGTAATATCTTTATGAACATTAATCGCTACTAAAGAAGCATAAGGAAGATAGCGTAACTGTGAACACTTTGACTTTTCCATGTACCCAAAAGATCCTCTTGCATTTTCACCTAATAAAAAATTGCTTACTATCCCCTTTTTATCTCTTCTTGCTTGAAGTATTCTAAAATACTCTGCAACATCTTTTCCATAGTCTTCAAAGTGAGTAATTCCTATAACATAATGATTATCTCCTTTTTCTAGATCTCGTAGTTGTTGATCAAATAATGTAACTAATCCTTCATACCCATAATAAATTTCTGCTTCATGCTCTTCTTCTATTTGCTTTTGATAAGCCACCAATTGAGGAATGATCTTTTCAATTTCGGATCTTCTTTCTCTTACTTCTTCAAACTGTTCCGTTACCATATCCAATACTCTCTCTGGAGATGCAGCTTTGAAATGTTTTATCTTATTTTTGTATACATGGCTTACAAGTCCCTTCACTTCAAGACGTCCAAGAATCTTATAGGATTTTGATGTTGTTACACCTGCTTTTTTCACAATTGGTCCAGTTGTAGATTGACCTAGTCCTAGTAAAGCAAGATAGACTTTACTTTCTCCAGCAGTAAGGCCTATTCTTTGGAGTGTTTCTGGTTTCATATTCCTATAAGATCCTTACTTGTTTATATCCTTTTCTTATTGTTCCCCTAGGGGGAACTTTAAACTTAAATAGGCAATATTTGACCAAAGTTTTATGGAACAGGCATTGATCTATAAAACAGAACCAACTGATATACCCATTTATCACTCTTGGCTAAAATTTGCAAATGAGAGAGATATTTTAGAAGGAGTTCTAAGAGAAAGGTTTGAAGAATGGTGTTATACGAAACCTCTTTCTATGTTAGAATGGGGATGTGGTTTAGGTTCTGCTGCACAAAGGTTTATGCGTATCTTAAGAGAAAGATCTACTCCCTTTACTTATACTGGAATTGACCCCTTTTCAGATCAATTAAATAGATTTAGAAAAAACCTCTCGGATGAAGTTGATGCTCAACTTGAGGTTGGAGGATTTGAAACTTATACTCCCCATGGAGCTTATGATCTCGGTCTTGCAGTACATTCTCTTTACTATGCAAAGAGCATTCCTGCTACTGTTGAAAAGATATCTCAATCGGCAAGAAGAATGTTATTTGTTCATCATGGAATAAGAGGAATAAATGAAGTTCATGAAACCTTTCCAGAATTAGTTATTCAAGAAGCCTCAGAGATTAGTACCCATGAAATTATCTGTGAGACCTTAAAAAAATTAAATGTTCCTTATGATCTTCATGTTTATGAGACTGAAACGAAGATAGAAGTGTGTCATGACCCTACAAACCTTGAGGGAAGGAATATGATTAAGTTTTTCCTTGATAATCCCGATCTGCCTGAGAAAAATATTGAAGAAGTAAGTAGATTTTTACAAGGATTAGGGGATGTTATGAAACATGATATGGCTGTAATTATTACTTCTCCTAAGTAAATGACTTATCAAAATGATGCCTATAGACATTGATCTTAAAAATGTAGAAGTCTCTGATCATACAAGAAGAAAGATCCTTCAGCTTCATAAAGAGATGTACAAGAAAATGGATAAAGTTCTTGATGATACTATGAGGGAACTCTTGTGGTTAGTACACCGAGATGCAGAAGAGAAGAAAAAGGAACTCCTGAAGAAGCTCTAGACCTCCCAAAAGCTTATATACAAGATATATCTTACTAATAAGATATGGAAGAAGTCATTGAAATGGGAAAAATTAGTGCAAGAGGACAAATTGCTATACCTGCTGAAATACGCAGAGAGATGGATCTTCAAGAAGGGCAAAGGATTCTTTTTGTCTTAGAGAATGATACACTTATGATTAAGAAAATAACTACTCAAACATTCTCTCAGATTACAAAACCACTCAAAGAAGCAATGAAGAAGACAAACCTTCAAGAGAAAGATGTTCCGGAACTTCTCCAACAGTTTAGAAAATCTAAGAAAAGATGAAGATAACTGTTGACACAAACATCCTTATTTCTGCTACATTCTGGAATGGTGATTCTCAAAAAATTATAGAACTTGTTGAAGAAAATAAAGTGATTCTTGTTTTATCCAAAGAAATCTTGAAAGAGTATGCTGAAGTACTCCAATATAAAGACATTCAAGAAAAAGTAGAGAAACATAAGCTTGCCCTAAAGCACAGCATTCTCAAGATTGCGCAAATTTCTACTATTGTTGAGCCTCACCAAAAACTTTCTATTATCAAAGAGGATCCAGACGATAATATCATTTTGGAGTGTGCTCTTGAAGGAAAAGTAGACTATATCATTTCTCAGGATAAACACTTGCTCAAATTTAATGGATTTGAAGGGATAAAAATTCTTACCCCAAAAGATTTTCTTCAAGTATTTCCTAAAGAGAAATCTTAAATACTCTCTGCAAGAACTCTTTTTAAAGCTTGGTCTTCCCAAAAAGTTGGCGCATCAACACTCTTTTATAAACAAAATTTCGATGCGCGACCAGAGCATCTTCTTACTATCAAAATTTTACATCTACAAGGCTTTATTCTTGAGAATTTGAGAATGATGCGCGGGACATGCATCCACACTCGACTGAGATGCGCAGACTTTCTTGGTATTACCTAACTATTTATATTAGGAGTGAGGGAGATTTATATGTATTTCTAAGAGAAAACAACCTCCCCACTACAGTCAATAATCCTAATGTAGAGGGTAAGGTTTATATACTAGTGAGTACTACTAAATTTATGGTTTACATATACAAAAAGGTTATTGGAAATAAGAAATATTACTATTTGAGAGCCTCAGAAAGAAAAGGAACGAAAGTAATAGCTAAGGATTTAGCATATTTAGGGAGTAGTATAGAAGAAGTTCAGAAGAATCTCACAAAATTACCGCAATATAATGATCAAATCAGAAAAACTTACAAAACGATCCATAATTTCTTAGAATCAAATATATACTTAGATAAAATTAAACAATCAAAGATTAAATCAGATCATTATTTAGGAGACAAACTCTTAGAGGTTGAAGCCTGTAAATTGCATTACAGCAAAAAGTTTCAACATTATGATGAATTGACAAAGGAAGAGATTTTCAAAAACTTTATCGTAGAATTTGCATTTAATACCACAAACATTGAAGGGAATACCATCAAATTAAATGAAACTAGAAATTTGTTACAAAATGGAATAAGCCCTAAAGACAAGCCTTTAAGAGATATATACGACTTAAAAAATACTGAAGAAGTATTCAACTGGCTTCAAGAATCTAAAAAAGAAGTTACTCATGAGTTAATCATTGAAATTCATAAAAGATTAGTTGCAAATATTGATAAAAGAATTGGTTATAGAACACAGGAAGTTAGAGTAATAAAAGCCAACTTTAAGGCAACACCATTTCCATATATTAAAGCTGATATGGATATTTTATTGAAATGGTACGAAAAAAATAAAGATAAACTACACCCATTAGTCTTAACAACCATTTTTCACCATAAATTCGAGATGATTCACCCTTTTTTTGATGGAAATGGGAGAACGGGAAGAATTTTGCTGAATTATATACTCATGAATAATAATTATCCTCCAATGGTTATACATACTAAAATAAGAAATAATTATCTTTTAGCATTAAGAAAAGCAGATAAATCAAATCTAAAAGAGGCTAATATTAAGGATTATGACCTGTTAATACAGTATGTATCTGATGAAATGGTTAAATCTTATTGGAATATCTTTCTATAAAATAATTCTAACAATCTATTGATTTCTATAATCAAAAAGACTTCAAGGGCTATTGTGAAAAAAGGTTTGAAATTAGAGTTGAATAGTTTAAGCTTTGGTATTGTCCACAAATAAATAGTAGAAAGTTATAATGGGGATAATAATCTACTCCTTCTCCATAACTCTCTTCGCCATACCTTTACTGATTTTGGTGCTTATCTCTTCTGCATCTTTTGCGTTAAGAGTACTTTTCTTTGCAAGATACTTGAGGAATTCTATTTGATTCACTTTTTGTTCAAATGCATGTCTTGCGACAGCAGACCAATTTACCTCTTCGAGTTGGGTCATTTTCTTTTTTAGTGTGTCTGGGACAGCTACTGAGAGTGTTGCCATAGTTATTTCCTCCGATTGTTATAATTATTATTTATAGTAATCATAGTATTTAAGCGTTCTGTTTAGGAATTCTAAGATTACGACTAAATAGATTTATATATTCCCAATAGGTAGGTATAAATAATGGACTCCTCTGAAAGAAAGTTTGAAAGACTACTCGCTGAAGCAAAGGATGATGCTAATATTCTTGCATTCTTTCTAACTGGTTCTAGGGGCAAGGAAAGATCTACTCCTCATTCTGATTGGGATATTAGAATTATAGTTAAAAATAAAGTTCTTGTTAGCTATCAAAGGAAATATGATGATCTTGAAGATAAATACTTTGATATTGGTGTATTTTCATTAGGTCAGCTAAAAGCATATGCTGAATGGGGTTCTGGAGAAGAGTGGGATAGATATGATTTTACACATGTAAAAGTTATTATCGATAAAACCAATGGAGAAATACAAGCAATTGTTGATGAGAAGGGTAAAATTCCTAGCCCCCAAATTAAAGAATTTGTTTCTAGAGAAATTAGTGCTTACATTAATGCAGTTTTCCGATCTGTTAAGTGTTTTAGAGATGGAGAAGATATGGGGGCTCATCTAGAAGTAGCTTTGTCCATTCAACATTTGATGAATATTCTGTTTGCATTACATGAAGGGAGAATTAGGCCTTATTACAAATATTGGGAATGGGAACTCAAACACCATCCACTAGATAAAATCCCTCTTTCTGGAAGAGAACTAAAGAATGATGTCAAGAGAATCCTTAGAAATGGAGATTTGCAAACACAACAAAAAATATTCTTTGTCATTGAGGCTCTGATTAAAAAAGAAGGATATCAACATACCCTTGATGAGTGGGATAAGAAAGTGTTTGTTTTTATCAAGACTTTTTCCAAACATTAATGTCGTTTGAGATTTCTACGAACACTACTTAAGGCTAGGGAAGACCAAGGTGGCGACTCTAAATAGAAGTATGATGCGCGGGACAGGATTTGAACCTGCGTAAGCACTAAGCTACTAGGTCCTAAGCCTAGCCCGTTTGACCGCTCCGGCACCCGCGCGTAATATTTAGGCAACAATAAAGATGAATTTTAGTTTGTTTAAAAGAGTTTTGTTTTAGAAACTGAATTGCTCTGTTTGCTTATCATAATACCCTGCAAGATGTTTTAAGCCATCCAGTAATTGAGCTGCAGGAAGTCCTGGATTATATTTTAGATTCCTGTCTGCTCCTTGGAATTGAAAACGAATATTTCCACAGGCAAGTGTCTCAAGCCTTACTTCTTTTCCAAACATCCTTACTTTATGATCAAGAAGATCTCTTATG
>JAGWAD010000020.1 GCA_018302105.1 Candidatus Woesearchaeota archaeon | reverse complement strand
ATTCCAACAATTGCTCCGCCTATTGTGATATTTTTTAATTCAGGTGTTACAGTTGGGAGTAAATTATAGTTTAAACAATAATCTGCAATTTTCTCATAAGTTGTAAGTCCTTCAACTTCTAATATTTTTTTATTTGTATCAATTTTAATTATTTGATTAAATTGGGATAATGAAACTGTTACAGCATATTCTTTTTTTCTTTCACCATATCTGAATAAATTAGAAATTGTCTTTTTTTTAAGAAGGATTTTTTTTCCAGATTTAACAACTTGAGAAAAGTCTCTAATTAAATTATATTTCTTATTATCATACCTTTCTAAAGAATCCATTAATTCACCTTATAGACTTATATCCGCCAGGAATTCCACCCTTTGATAAGACCAATTGCCATAATTGGTTTTTTCTGGATCTAAATGAACCTGCACAGGATAATAAATAAAATCTCCACATCCTATAAAATCTTTTTCCATATTCCTCATTAAATTTATCCCAATTTTTTTCAAAATTTTCATTCCAGACCATAAGAGTTTTATCATAATCATTTCCAAAATTGTGCCAGTCTTCAAGGACAAATAATCCTTCCATAGCAGTTGATAATTGTGCAACAGAAGGCAGCATAGAATTTGGAAATATATATTTTTCAATCCAGGCATCTGTATGTGTTACAGACTTATTGCCGCCAATTGTATGCAATAAAAATAATCCATTTGATTTTAAATGTTTATTAACTAGCCCCATAAAACTTCTGTAATTTTTATAGCCAATATGTTCGCATAAACCAATAGAAGCCACTTTATCATACATTCCGATAGCTTCTCTATAATCAGCTTTTATAATTTTAACTGGTAAACCCTTGCATAATTCTCTTGCATATTTTACTTGTTCTTCAGAAATATTATATGCCGTAACTTCACACCCATAATTCTCTGCAGCATATTTTGCAAAATAACCCCAGCCACAGCCTAATTCAAGTACTTTATCTCCTTTTTTTAAATTAAGTTTTTTGCAGATTAAATCTAATTTATTTAATTGTGCTTGATCTAAATTTTTGGCATTTTTCCAATAAGCACAGGTATATTGCATTGTTTTTCCTAACATTTTTCCATAAAATTCATTTCCAAGATCATAATGTTGTTCAGCAACTATCTTAGACCTTGTTTTAGTTTGCATATTTATTACTCTAGCTTTAGCAGCAGCAAGAATCATTAAAGGAGAAATAAATTTTTTATTTAACTGTGCCAAAAATACTTTATTTATCATTTCATCTATTTCTTTGCAATCCCACCATCCATCCATATATGATTCTCCAAACCCCAATGAGCCTTCTGCAAATACTCTTTGATAGAATTTTTCATTATAAATTTTTAAATCCGAAGCCCTCTTACCATTTATTTTTATATCTGCTAAAGATAACAACTCTTTTGCTTTTTCTTTTAAATCTGGCACAAAATTACAGGTAATAATTAATTTATAAATCCTTCGCAAGAACACTCACTGCTTCAGATATAAGTGACTTGTGAGAACTAAAATATCAATAAAAATTCTTCAAAAATAATGTAAATATAGTAAACCACATAATTCTTAGGTTAAAAGTGGTTTATTGTTAGTCAACAACAACTTTAAAAAAAATTAATTATCTTATTGATTGACTATATCTCTAAATTTATAAAATAATTTTCTAAAATTTCCAGAAAAAGTTTATGAATTTAAATTATATATACTATTAAAGAAAAAGAAGCTCAGCTGCGTTGATTGTTAAATAACTATTACAAAGCTTAATTCCTTTAGGGCTGAGTAGTTCATAAAATTAACTAAATATTGTGAATTAAAATACATATAGTTTGCAATACTATATAGTCAATTGTTAAATAGAATTTTTAGTATTCTAATGTAATAAAAGAATCTTTATACTATAAAATGAAAAACCCGGAAAATTATGCAAAAATATTGGAAAAAGCTATAAAATATATGTCATTAAATTTTAGTATAAAATATTTGAAACCAGTATGTGCTCCCTGTGTTAATTATACATTTTTGGCATCGAAATGTAAAGATTCAGTTCCTGAAATGGTATTAAAAATAAAAGATGGCAATTCATCTAATTTCAACAGGGAAAGACAAGCAATGCAACTTTATAATGCAGTTGGAGTACCAGTGCCTACAGAAATACACTTTGATAATTCTTATGATTATTGGAATACTGAAATAATAATTTATGAATTTATTCCAAATAAACCAGTAAATCCTGATAAATTTCCTTATAAACAAATGGGATACACAATGTCTATAATGCATAGAATAGCAGGCAATGGTTTTGGGTTAATAGATCCAGATTCATGGATAGGGACAAATAAAACTTGGGAAGAGTTTTTATATTTAAGAGCTTCAAATGGAAAAAGAAAAAATTTGACAGAAAATTATCTCGGTGTAAAAATAAATAATTTCTTAAAAAATATTGGAGAATTAGATTTGGTTCCTAAACCAAGATTATTGCATCTAGATTACAATCCAGCTAATGTTATTCTTGGGAACAATAATCAATTATATGTAATTGATCCAGTAGGTGCATTAGGAGATCCTTTGATGGATGTTGCAAATTCAATAATAAACCTAGAAGATTATGAAAGAAAAGAGTTCTTATTGGGTTATCATTATGATATGGAATTAAGTCCAAAAGAGATTGAGGCATTATCTATATATGAGACTGTTGCAATATTAAATAAATTAGGAAATGTATTAACATATAAAGAAGAATTAAAATGCAAAAGTTTAGAAGATACAATTACCCATTGGCTGGATGGGAAAGTAGAAAGTTGGTTAGAAAGGGAAAGAAGATACTTAAAAAGATTAGATGTGCTCTATCCAAAATTAATGAGTGAAAGGAAATATATTTAAGTAGTATATAAAAAAGTTTTATAAAAAATAAAACATTAAAAGACAAATGTTATACATTTATTTTTTCAGGCATGGAGAAGCTGTAAGCAATCTTCGTAAAGAGACTGTATGGGGTAGAGGAACAAATTTTAAAATCGGTTTAACTGATTTTGGCAGAAGACAGATAAGATGCCTTGCCATTAGAGTATTAAATGAAGGTATAAGGTTTAATAAGTTATATTCATCACCATTAGAAAGATGCAGGGAATCAATTGAAGATTTAGCAGTAATAAATAAATATCCATTAGACGAAATATTATATGAACCAAAATTGCTTGAAAAATCACAAGGCGATTGGGAAGGCATGCCAAAATCGATTGTATATACTTCAGATGTGTTAGAACAAATTAGCAATAATCCTGATTTTGCTCCTCCAAATGGCGAATCTCATAAAGATTGTGCTAATAGAATTGTTAATTGGATGAATAGTGAAATTATACCTATGTATGATTTAAATAAAGGAAAAGACATCAATATAGGATTAATGGCACATCGCATGTTAATACAATCTTTTTATGCAAAAATTAATAAAATAGATATGCGAGAAGCACCAAGAATAAATATAGATAATGCTTCATTACATCTATTTTCATATCATGAATTAAATTGGGTTGTAAATTTGACAAACAGTATTTACCACCTAAATGAGGGAATTATTAATTAATTATATTTTGCCATTATATTTTCATAGCAAACAATTAATTCTCCTGCAAGCATTTCACTCATCATTCTTGATATGGGATTTAATTTCTGTGCTTCTTTTGTTATATTCCACGATAAGTCATATAAGCTAATTTTATCTTTTATCTTTGGTAAAATTTTATTAAATAATCCTTTTATTTTATTTTTTCCGCCATAATCCTCAGCATATTTAGCAACTGTTTCCAAATCATAAAATATTTCTTTGCTTTTTTCCCATTTTACTCCTATATTTTTTGCTGTTTCATTTAGGTTTTCAAATACTTCTTCTAGATTAGAACTATTTCTATGTATAAACTTTCTATATCCAGAATTCTTCCTTAAAAATAGTGTCCAATTTGTACATAATGAATCATAGATTGAAATTCCTGCCTTAAATGCACTTTCTCCATTTCCACCATAAGTTCCAAAATTTCCAGAATCAAATACAAAATTAATATCAGTTTCAGTTCCAGGTAATTTTGCAATCTTATAATTTGCCATAAATCTTTCTGTTTTTGGATTATATCTTATTTTTCCATTTGAGAACTTTTTAAGAATGTCTTTTGTTGCTTTTACATCCAATGGTTGAAATTTTTCTGATACAAGTCCAAACCAATTGATGCCATTGTCATTTTTTAAACCTCTTAAAGATAATATTTTATTGTCTATTTTGTCTTGTAAATCAATATCACCATATTTTCTAATAAGTTTAGAAGATAAATACTCTGGCAATTCAATATCGTCAACACTTACAGTTTTTTTATTAAACAAAATTTTCCCCTTTAAGTTGTATACAATTGGTTCCTTTATTGGTATTTCATTTATTATTTCCATTTTAATCACTCCATAGAATTAAGTTAAACTAAGAGTATATGAAAACTTGCGGTTATTTAGATCGCCACATAAAATTATTGAGAAATATATAACTAAAAAAATAGATAATAAAATAAAATATTTTCACAATTTTAGTAATATTTGTAAGATATGTTTTTTAATCATAAAAAAAGAATAATTTTATGGAGTTTGAATATTCAAATCATTTTATAAAAAAAATGAAATATAGAAAAGACATAGAACATTTCATGATTGAATATTGTATTATAAATTCAGAAAAAATAAAAGATAGAGAGTGGGAAGAAACTTGGAATGCTATAACAAAAATTCCGCCTTCAGGGAGAATACTTAAAGTAGTATATCAAATAAAAGGACAAAATATAAAAATACTAACTGCCTATTGGTTATTTTGAGGAGAAAAATGGAAAGCTGGTACGATAAAGAAGATGACATATTAAATATACAATTTGAAAAAGAAGGATATTGGAAAAGTGTAGAACTAGGAAATGGGATAATTGCAGATATTTCAAAAGACGGAAAAATGATAGCGATTGAGATATTAAATGCTAGTAAAATTTTCTCATCCGCAAAGGAAGTAATTAAAAGAGCAAAGCATACAGCATGAATAAATTATAAAGTTGTCTATAACAAATTATAATTTCACAACAAAATACTTATTAATTAGGAAATTCAAAATTTTAATAGATAATGGCATTCAATAGAAAATTAAAAACTATATTTGGAGAAATTGCAGAATTATATGAAAAATCAAGACCAGATTATCCTAAAGAATTATTCAAAGATTTAATTAAAATTTCTAGCATAAAAAAGGATTCTAAAATTTTAGATGTAGGCTGTGGTTCTGGAAAAGCAACAATCCAATTTGCTAATTTAGGATATAATCTAATTGGTTTAGATATTAGTAGAGAATTAATTAAGATTGCAAAGAGAAATTCTACTAAAAATGTTAAATATGTAATTGGTTCATTTGAAAAAACTAAACTTCCTAAAAATTATTTTGACCTAATAATATCAGCCCAGGCATTTCATTGGCTTAATCCAGAGATTGCTTACTTTAAATCTTATAATATTTTGAGAAGTAAAGGATATCTAATAATATTCTGGAATTTTCAAAAATATAATAACAAACCATTTTTAAAATCTATAAGAAATTTGTTTAAAAAAGAATGCCCAAATTTCCCAACCAGCAAGCCTCATTCAATAAGGAAATATAAACTGAAATTGAAATCTGCAGGATTTAAGGCAATTAAGCGGAAACAATATAATAGGAATATAAAATATAAAAAAACAGATTATTTAAGATTTTTAGAATCTCATTCATGGGTTAATTCTTTAGAAAAAAATAAAAAAATTAGATTATTAATAAAATTAAATGAAATTTTAGATAAACAAAAAGAGCCTTTGGAAATACCAATAGGAACAGTAGTTGTGATTGCTAAAAAATAAGAATTATTATAGATTTTTTATACCTATTGAAAAAGCGAAGAACAAATAATTTATAAATAAATATCATAGCTTATTATTATGGTTTTAAATTATAAAGAAATAGATTTTAAAGCAGGTATTGAAATTCATCAGCAATTAGATACTTCAAAATTATTTTGTTCATGTAATTCCATTTTAACAGAAAAAATAGATGCAAAAATAAAAAGAGAATTAAGAGCAACAGCAAGTGAACTTGGAGAGAAAGATTTAGTTGCAAAATTTGAAATGGGTAAAAGTCGTTATGCTGTATATGAATATTCAAAAGATAGTAATTGCCTAGTAGAATTAGATGAAGAACCAATACATAATATAAATCCAAAAGCACTGGAAATTGCATTAATAGTCTCAAAATTGTTGAATTGTAAAATTGTAGACGCAATACAGGTTATGAGAAAGCAGGTATTAGATTACAGTAATACAAGCGGTTTTCAAAGAACAATGATTATATCTTTTAATGGTTATATAGAAACTTCAAAAGGCAAAGTAAGTATCCAAACAGTATGTTTGGAAGAAGATGCAGCTAGAAAGATAAAAGAAGAAAATGATTATATTGTCTATAGATTAGATCGTTTAGGAATACCATTAATAGAAATTGCCACTGGTCCAGATATTAAGGATCCAGAACATGCAAAAGAAACAGCAGAAAAATTGGGTATGATATTAAGGTCTGTCAATGGAATAAAACGCGGATTAGGAACAATAAGGCAGGATGTCAATGTAAGTATAAAAGGCCATCCAAGAATAGAAATAAAAGGCTTTCAGGATTTAAGAAGTATTCCTAAAATTGCAGAATACGAAGTAAACAGGCAATTAAAAATTATAGAGATACATAACAAATTAAAAAATATTAAAAATTATAATTCAGAATTTTTGGAATTAACAAATGTGTTTACAAATACAGGTTGTAAATTAATAAAAAATGTTTTAGAAAGTAGAGGGAAAGTTTTTGGAACTAAACTAACAGGATTAAAAGGAATTCTAGGTATAAAATTTGCAGAAAATAAAAGATTTGGGACAGAACTTTCTTATTATGCAAAAATGAATGGTGTTGGTGGAATTATTCATTCAGATGAAGATTTATCAAAATATAATTTTAATGAAAATGAAATTAATGAAATAAAATCTAAATTAAATATAAAAGATTCTGATGCCTTTGTTATTGTTGCAGCAGAAGAAAATAAAGCTAAAAAGGCAATTTTATCTGTAATTGCAAGAGCTATTAAACAATACACCGGGGCATTTCCTCAGGAAGTTAGAAAAGCAGAAGAAGATATTACAACTTCATTTTTAAGACCTATGCCTGGTGCTGCAAGAATGTATGTAGAAACAGACCTTCCTTTAATACTAATAACAAAAGAAAGATTAAATAAAATAAAACTTCCAGAGTTAATTTCAAACAAAATAGAAAATCTAGAAGAAATATATAATCTACAGCCTGAACTTGCAAGAGAGATAATAAAAAAAGAGATAGATTTTGAACATTTCATAAGCCAATATAGAAACATAGATGCAAACACAATAGCCAGAATTTTAATAGAAATACCAAAGGAAATAAAATCAAGGTTAAATCTGGATTCTTCAAAATTATTAGAAACAGATTTTCATAATATTCTACAATTATTAGATGAAAATAAAATTCCTAAAAATTCTGTTATTGATATTTTATCAGATATAATTAGGTTTGGAAAAGTTGATTTAAACAAATATAAATTAGTTTCTGAAAAAGAATTGGAATTAGAAATTAAAAAAATAATTGATTCAAATAAAAGTGCTTCATTCAGTGCTTTAATGGGTGAAGCTATGAAAAAATTCAAAGGTAAAGCAGATCCTAAAAAGGTTTCTGAATTAATTAATAAATATGTTTAATTCTCAGGAAAATAAAATTATGAAAACTATTTTTACTTTATTAAATGTGAAAACTCCTGATGAAATTG
>JAGWAD010000033.1 GCA_018302105.1 Candidatus Woesearchaeota archaeon | reverse complement strand
AATTCAATTGCAACATTAAGTAAGATAAGCTGAAATATGAAGCAATGGTGTTGTGTTGATTAATGGGCTACACTTACGGTCTGTCTAGGTTGTGCGTGAACAACAACCTGAACTTGAATGCGAACTGGAACAATTTCGGTAACTCGAAATTTATTAGTAAAATAAACGAGAATGATTCCGGTAGAATGGCCTGGCACCAGGGTTTTATGATGAAAACTTACAACAATATTTATTCAAAAATAATCTCTATTGAAAATTTGTATGAAGCTTATAAAAAGGCAAGAAAATCAAAATCAAATAAAGATTATGTAATAAAATTTGAAAAGAATTTATTCAATAATTTAGAAAATTTGCACAATGAACTAAAAAATTTAACATACAGTCCAAAACCATTAGAAACTTTTATTCTTAGAGATCCAAAAACAAGAATAATTAATAAATCTGATTTTAAAGATAGAATTGTGCATCATGCACTATGTAATACAATAGGACCAATATTCGATAAGAGTTTTATTTATGATTCTTATGCTAATAGAAATGGCAAAGGTGGAGTTGTAGCAATAAAAAGATTTGATGAATTTAAAAGAAGAGTTTCACAAAATGGTAGGATAATAAAAAATAAATTTAAAGATAATAATTATGTGCAGGGTTACTGCCTGAAAGCAGATATTAAACACTATTTTAATACAGTAGACCACAATATATTAATGGATTTAATAGAAAGAAAAATCAAAGATACAGAAACAATAATATTAATAAAAATAATTTTATCAAATTTTAATTCAGAGATCAATGGGAAAGGAATGCCTTTAGGAAATCTAACAAGCCAATTTTTCGCAAATATCTATCTGAATGAACTAGATTATTTTATCAAGCATAAATTAAAAGCAGAATATTATATAAGATATGTAGATGATTTTGTAATTTTGCATAAAAATAGGAAACAACTTGAAGTTTGGAAAGATCAGATAGGCAAATTTTTGAATGTTAAATTAAAACTGGTACTACATCCAGAAAAATCAAAAATTATTCCTTTATCACAAGGTATAGACTTTTTAGGTTTTAGGAATTTTTACCATTTTAAACTATTAAGAAAAAGGAACATTAAAAAAATGAGAAACAAAATTGAAATGTTAAAGAAAAAAGAAATTGATTATACTTCTTTGTTAGCAAGCTATAAAGGTTGGGAAGCTTATGCAAAATGGGCAGACACCTATAAAATAAGGAGAAATATGCTGGAAAAAATAAAGCAGGTTAGTTTTAGATCATAATCAACCAAAAAAGTAATTAGGTTTTTGATGTTGAACAGAATGCCCAAACAAATTTTTACAGCATAGTCATTTTAATTATTATCAGTCTAAAATTATCTGAAATTTTAATTTCTAAAAGATTTATATAGTATATTATTTATTTTAAATCATTAAAAGAGGACATAATGTTAGAATCTGAGAAAGATATTTTAAAAAAATATAGGGAAAAATTAGAAGGTCATATAAATGAAGAAAGTTTAGGCTCAGTAGAAGATTCAAATATCAAAATTTTTTCTGAAGAATATATAAAATTAAAGCAGGAATCATTTTCTAAAAAATTAACAAGATACGAATCTTTATGTAATTATTCTGAAAAGATATTGTCATTTAAACCAAATAAAACTCTTCTTCCAGAATTAGAAAAAGCAATAGAAACTGTACATTTAGATATTACTCCAGCAGGAGCAGTCTCATTTGCAGGAATTTCAAGTTTTCTTATATTATTCTTCGGAGTCCTAATAACAATTGTAGGTTTTGTAATATTTGATGAAATATTTATTTTTACATTTTTAATGTTTCTAATTTCAAGTTTAATTGCATTAGTTCAATTCCCAAAATTGCCAATAATTATTGCTTCAAGATGGAGATTAAAAGCTTCTAATCAGATGGTTTTATGTATTTTATATATAGTAATTTACATGCGTCATACTTCTAATTTAGAACATGCAATAAGGTTTGCAGCTAGAAATATTGATTCTCCATTATCTCTGGATTTAAGAAAAATATTTTGGAATATTGAAACAGCAAAATATTCAACAATTAAAGAATCTTTGGATGCATATTTAGAGTCATGGAGACATTATAACTTGGAATTTGTAACTGCTTTTCATTTAATAGAATCTTCATTATACGAACCAACAGAGTCGAGAAGAATAGAACTATTAGATAAATCATTAGAAGTTATTTTGGAAGGTTCTTATGAAAAAATGCTGCATTATGCACATGATATTAAAAGCCCAATAACAACACTTCACATGCTGGGAGTAATCTTGCCAATATTAGGTTTAGTTGTATTTCCATTAATAGGATCTTTTTTACAAGGATTAGTAAAATGGTATCATTTAGCCTTTCTTTATAATATATTTTTACCATTGCTAGTTTATTTTTTAGGAATAAATATTCTTTCAAAAAGGCCTACAGGTTATGGCAGTTCAAAAACAGCAGATTCAGTTTATAAAAAAACAATTAGCCCATTTTTAATATGTTTTCTTATATTTTTAGTATTTTTTATAATTGGTATTTCTCCTTTAATTGTAAAAACAGTAGTATCTTCTTCAGTGTTGTCAGATTCTTGTTCGTCAGGTGATATCTCTCTTGGACCATTAGGTTGTTTTTTTGGTTATATTGAATCAAATAAAATATTTTATGGTCCATTTGGTTTAGGTGCCTTATTATTGAGTTTTTTTGTGCCTGCAGGGCTTGCATTAGCATTAGGAATTTATTATAAATCTAAAACTAAAAAAATAATAGAATTAAGAAATGAAACTAAAGAACTTGAAACAGAATTTGCTTCTGCATTATTCCAATTAGGAAACAGAATAGGAGATGGGATCCCAACAGAAATCGCATTTTCAAAAATATCAGAAACTTTAGAAAGTACTGCTTCTGGAGATTTCTTCAGAATAGTTGATACAAATATAAGAAAATTAGGAATGGGATTAAAAGAAGCAATATTTGATAATAAAATTGGTGCAATTCTTTCTTATCCCTCCCCTTTGATAGAAAGTTCAATGGAAGTTCTTTTAGAAAGTTCAAAAAAAGGACCAAAAATTGTATCACAATCCTTAATGAGCATTTCAACATATATTGACAGGATACATAAAGTTTCTGAAAGATTAAAAGATTTATTGGCTGAAATTATCTCTTCTATGAAATCACAAATTTCATTTTTAACTCCAATGATAGCAGGAATTGTTGTAGGCATTTCTTCAATGATAATAAATATAATTGTAGCCTTAAATACAAAAATTGCCTCATTTGGTTCAGAAGGTGCAGATGCAATAGGGACTGGAGGAATTACAGGCTTAGTTGGTTTATTTAATGTAAACGGGATAATCCCAACATATTATTTTCAATTAGTTGTCGGTATTTATGTAGTTCAGTTAGCTTATATTTTAACAATTTTACAAAATGGGATTGAAAATGGCGTAGATAAAGTTAATGAAGAATATTTATTAAGCAAGAATATCACAAGAAGTTTTTTTATTTATGCAGCAATAGCTTTAATTGTAGCTTTGTTATTTACAGGTTTATCTTCTGCAGTGTTATCAGGAACAAACTTATCTTAAACTAGACTTCACTTTTAGTAAGACTAAAGTTAAACTCAATTTCACTTTTAGTAAGGTTTTTGTAAATATATCAGAAGCAAGAGATTTTTATAATTTCCACTTTAGAAAAATCAGAATAATTCTGAAATCTTTTATCAAATAATAATAAAACACTCTAAAAAAGCTTATATATTAACAATATAATTATTAATTATGCAAAAGAAAGGTGAATTAAGTTTAAAAATTATACTTGCAATATTGGCAGCTTTGTTGCTTGCAATTGGAATTTTTTTAATGTTTAAAAGAACAGTTATTGAAGGTGTATTCAAGGGATTATTATGAAAAAAGGTGAATTATCCGGTGAAACTATTGTTATTTTAATACTTGCAGTTCTTCTTGCAGCAGCAATTATAGGCGGATTCAATATTTATTCAGATTTCACACAAACAGAAGGAAATAAACAAGTCATTAAATCATGGGTTAGGTCTCAGGGACTGTTTGAAAAATATTCAGGTCCAATAGAAGGAGTTAAACAAACATTTACAGGAGAGCAAGACAGGCCTCCAATTTCAGAACTTGAAGAACCATACAAAATAAAAAAAACTTCAGATTTAATGTTTGATAGAAATAATCCTCCAAAAGCATTTGAAGAAATTGCAGATTCAATATATGATTGCTGGGATGCCTTTGAAAAAGGACAAGTAAATTTCTTAAATACTATTAATAAAAATGCATTCTGTTATCCATGCAGGATTATAAAATTTTCAGATAATGTTAAAAATGAATTTCCTGAAATAAAAGGATTTACTCGTTTTCTAAATGAATACAAACCAATTTCAGGATTAGATACACCAACCTATCTCCAATTATTGGCAAATGATAAAAATTTAAAATTAGATGATGAAGACTTAGAAGATGACACAATTGCAACAGACAAAGATTTGTACATAATGTTTTTTGCTGCTTCTGGAAGAACTTGGGGAGATATTGCTATGACTATTGGCGGTTTTGATGATTTTATTGAAGAAGACTTAAATGAAAAAAAATATACTGCAACTTCAGTTTCAGGAGAAAAAGCAGTTGAATTTGAAGGATCAGAAGAAGAAGTTACAGGCTTAAGAGCAGCAACTGCAGCATCAGCATTAGCAGCAGGCGGTTTAGCTTCAAAAGGTTATTTATTAAAACAAAATTTTTTTCCAGGAAAATATTCTGCAGAAAAAACAGGTGCAGAATTATCCAGAATATCAAAAGGAGCAAAAATTACAAAAGCAGAAATAGAAATTGCTGAAGACGGGGCAAAAAAATTATCATATACATTTACAGATGATGCTGAAAAAAAAGGAGCAAAAGCATTATCAAAATATCTGACTAAAAAAATGGCTCTTCAGGGAGTAAGAATATTGGGATCAAAATTAAATCTTTTTGCAACTATTGGCATAGCAGGTTATGGTGCATACAAAGTTACATTTGGAGATAAACCCTTTCAAGCAGAAGTTGTATTAGCAGATCCTGAGAAAATATCTGAATTATGCAATGGAGCTCCTGCTAAAGAAGAAAATAAAATAGAAGGAAAAAAAGCTGAAAGTGTTTCTGCAAATCTTGATAAAGCAGTTCCATCTATTCCAGGAGGATTATGAAAATTAATAAGATAAAAAAAGGAGAATTAGCATTTGAAACAATAGTAAAATTAGCAATTATCTTAATAGTTTTAGTTTCAATCTTGTTATTTATTTTCTTATTAAAAGATAAATCTGCAATTTTATTTGAAAAAATTAAAAATGTTTTGAGGTTTGGATTATGAAAATTGCTGGAGAAACTTTGGTTTTCATTGCAATATTAATTGTAGTTTTGATATTTTCTATGATATTTTTTGCTCCAAATTTTAAAAATTTAAAAAATTCATTTGTAAACTCTATTTTTGGAAAAGAAACAATTCCAGATAAATTAGAAAAAGACATTAAAGAAACAACTTATATTGCAGATACTTTTTTATCAGAATTCGAATCTTGTATAAAATCAAATACAACTGATTGTTATTGTCCATTTGGTAATACCTTTATCCCTCAAAATATGAAATTAGCTTTTGTAAATTCAGATAATAATATCACATTTGCAATTTATCCAAATAAAGAAGATTTATGTGATACGCCATCATTAAAACCAGTAAAGACTAAAGAATTAGTTGGTTCTATTTATGTAGAAGATGTTTATGGAAAACCTTCTGTTAAAGCTAATAAATTAATAAATAATGATTTTTCAAAAGCAACTGCAGTTTTAATTTCAAAAAATGAATTATGTTCAGCAAAAGATGTTTCAGGTTCTGACAAAATTGATTTTTCTTCTGGAATCTTATATAAATTAGATAAAAATAAAATTGCATTCACAAGATCTCGGGAAGGATTAAAAAGGTGTTAAAATAATTTTTAAAAACCTTCACCAAAACCTTTAAATAGAAAATAAAATATTACTTATTCTATGAAAAGAGGAATGGAATTGCCGCAGAGTGTTATTGTTATAGCAATAATCGTTCTTGTTGTTCTTGTTGTAATTTTGGCATTTTTTGTAGGTGGTTTTGGAAAGTTAGGTGAAAGATTAAGTGGTTTATTTGCTGGTGGTGTGGATGATCAGGCAACAGCAGTAAGTTTCTGTGAGAATTATTGTGATTCAGCTAAAGGCTTTTTAGACAATGCAGCAGCAGTCTCAACATCTGCTTATTGTACTAAATCATTTAAATTAGACAGGGACAATGATGGTAAAGTTGATAAAAATAAAGACACAGGAAGAACTACAAAATATTTCTGTAGCGGAAATAATCATAAAGTTGACAATGATGCAGATCCTGAACAACGTGGTGTTGGAGTTGAATGTCCAGAAGTTACATGCGGCAGATAGTTATGCAAAAAAAAGGAATGTCTTTATCTTTTGAAACGATAGTAATTTTTATTATAATTTTAGTTGTTCTAGCATTAATATTATTATTCATAATTCCAAATTATAATAATTTATTTGGTTTTCTTAGTGATAAAGCAAATGCAACAACTTCTTTAGCAGAATCAGTTTCTTTACCAAAAGCATAAGAAATAAATACCAAGTTGTTTCTTTATCTCTATGTTTAAATCAAATAAAAGAGGAATGACTTCAGAATTCTTAGGCAAGTTTATTTCTATATTCATGGGCGCACTAATAATATTATCTGCAATATTCTTAATATATAAATTTTCAGACTTATTCTTTCAAAAAGATGTTATTTGTGCAAATTCAGGACAATGGGATAAAGTAAAATCAGTAATTAAAAACATTGAATCAGACTCATTATATGAAAGTTTCTTGTTTTTTAATGGAGACTGTAAATTAGCAAGTTTTACTCCATCTCAGCAGATCCAAAATTATAAAATAAAGCCAACACATTCATTAGGAAAAAATCCAGAATTATGTTTATGTAAAATTGATGGAGATTTATGCAAGCCATATGAGTGCCATGAATTTTCAGACTTTAATCAAATTTTAGGAAAATCAGGTTCCCAATTTACAACTTTTGGTGCAGCAGATTATAACACATTAAAATTTATTAAAGATGGAAAAACATTAAGAATAGAAGGAGAAATTTTTAAAAATCCAGAACCAATTTTATACAAATATGAACAAAAGTATTTAGCATTGGATGAAACTCATTTAGTTGATGAGATGTTAACACAGTTTAAGACAGGAGATATTAATTCTTTCTTACCAATAATTAATATTAAAAAAGAAAATATTCCAAACAATATAGAAAATATTCCGGGAATAACAAAATATTTTACATTCAATTTAGTAATCAAGCCTGCAGAAGGAATGGATTTAGAAGATTATAAATTAAATCCAGAATTAATAGATCCTAATTTAATTGATGTTTCTTTAATAATATTCAGATTTGATAAAACAGAACTTGAATCTTTATCAGATAAAAAATTAAGTTTATTTTCAGAAAACAATGGAATATGGAAGTCAACTCCAATGGATTGCGAATTAATAGATAACAATTATAAATGCATAGCAAAATTGGAAGGTTTTGGAAAAAACTTTGTTATAAGTAAAAGTCCTAGACAATCAGGAATTTTGCAAAATGTAGATTCAGAGTTATTAAATTATGTTGACCAAATTAGTTCTCTACATAATGTGAATCCAACATTAGTAAAATCTATAATACAAGCAGAAAGTAATTGGAATCCAAAAGCTGTTTCTCCTTGTGGTGCAGCAGGAATTGCGCAATTTATTAGGGCAACAGCAATTAATTTTGGATTAAATGTTCCAGATTATGGGCAATCTCCTTCTCCAGAATGCAGAAACCTTGTAACACAAAATTGCAGAAAAGATCAGAATTCTTTATGTAAAACAGAGCCAAATATTGAAGGAGTATATGAAGATGAAAGATTTAATCCCAAAAAATCAATTGAAGCTTCTGTAAAATATCTGGCGCATATAAAAATTTATTTAGAACAAAAAGGAATATCAGCAACTCCAGCATATATTGCAGCAGCATATAATCAAGGTGAAGGTGCTGTAGCAAATTGTAAGTGCATACCAAAAGGCGAAGCGCAAGCTTATG
This sequence comes from Candidatus Woesearchaeota archaeon, assembly GCA_018302105.1. Classification (GTDB taxonomy): domain Archaea; phylum Nanobdellota; class Nanobdellia; order SCGC-AAA011-G17; family GW2011-AR18; genus JAGWAD01. The sequence continues at coordinate 229 of JAGWAD010000033.1, read as the reverse complement.
TTTTGAAAGTAATATCTAATTACCAGAGAATATTGGAAGGCGCAATATCAATCCCAGTAAATTATAATTATTTAGGACAATATAATCATGGCGAAGCAAGATTATCATCAGAAGTAAATCTAATAGTATTGCATCACACTGGTGGAAATGATTTAAATGGCGCACTAGAAGCATTGAAAAAAAGAGGTCTTTCAGCACACTATGTAGTAGATAGAAATGGTGAAGTTTA
>JAGWAD010000007.1 GCA_018302105.1 Candidatus Woesearchaeota archaeon | reverse complement strand
TGGAGTTGAAGTTTGGGAAGAATCTGGTGAAGTACCTGTGTTTGTTCCAGTTGTGCTTCCACTTGAACCAGTAGAAGAACTAGTTCCAGAAGTTTCCTGGTTTACAGTTATTGATAAAGTTGCAGTATTTATATTTGATGAAACATCTGTTGCTGTACAAGTAATTGTTTTTGTTTCTGCTGTAGTTGGAGTATAATCTCCTGAGCATGAATTACTATTAGAAGAGCATATTGCTGTACCATCACTTGAAGTTACTGAAATTGTAGAAGGATTGTCATCTGAATATGTGCATGAAATTGTAGTTGAAGCTGATCTTGTAAAAGAAGTTCCCGCAGAAGATGAAAGCTGTAAATTTGTTGGTGAACCTGTTTGTGATCTTGATAAATAAATTGTCCTTATTATATTTACAGGATCAAGTACAGAAGAAAGATTAATTGTAGTAAAATTATCATCGTAATTTTCTATTGTTACATTAATTCTATGTGGTGTTGCAGTATATGTTGCAGTTTTATTTTGTATAAACTCATTTAATAATAATACTCTTGGAATTAATCCATTTGCATTAGTGGTTGTATTTGCAACTAAACTAAAACTAATATTATAACCTGTAATGTTGGAGTCCTTTATTGATGCATGGCTATAATTTGATAAATTAATTAATATATACCTTTTTAATAATATCGAACCAGTATCTGGAGTGTTTAATTGTGAAGTAAAATTAAACCTTGGTCTTCCATAAGTAACATTAATTAAAGTTGCATTTCCATCACCAATCGCAATATCAAGTCCAGCAGAACCAGTAGAAGAAAGATTATCATTATGGAATGTGTTGTTTAATCCACCAAATAATCCAAAACCCCAATCAGCTGATCCATAAACTGTTACTAAATTATCAGTAAAATTATTGTTAATTGAGCCATTCCTGATAAATATTCCAATACCTGTTGTAGTTGAATTTACATAGATTTTATTCTTATTAATTGTATTATTCTGAGCAGAAGTTAATTCCAGGGCACCGCCTAATGAGTAGCTTATAATACTTATAAAATTATTATCTGCTATAGTATCATTAGCACCACCAAGTTTTATTCCATAAGAGGTTACTGAATTTGATGAGATATTATTATTGGCATTTTTTATTTCTATTCCATAATTAGTGGAATTAATTATATTTTTTGTAACATTATTAAAGGAACTGCCAATGTAAATTCCATTAGAAGATGGTGTTCCTCCAGCAGAACTTGTATTTAGGATATTTCCATAAATTATATTAAACGCATTTTGTGGTGCACTAGTTGGTTCCTGCAGATGTATAGCTGGTGATTGGGATGCAAGAGTAGTGATCTTATTTGCTGTTATTGAATTGCCTTGAGAACCAAGATAAGGTGTAGCAGAGCTTAATATTATGCCGTCGTTTCCAAATTCTATTGTTGTTATTGTATTATTAGTTAAGTTATTTTGGTTAGAACCTAATAGTCTTATACCTTTATTACTTCCGCCATTTATATTTATAATATTATAACCTATTGTACTATTGCTGACATTGCTAAAAATAATACCAAAACCATTTGTCGCCCCAGTTATATTAATTTCATTAAAAAATGCTGAAACATTTATTGAATGTAAGATATCAATACCTGTGCCTCCAACTTCACTAAAAATGGTTTTGCTTGCATAAATTATTATCTTATTTAAAGACATATTTATATTCGATGAATAAGAAAGATATACAGCTTCACTATCGTTAGTTATTGCTGTGAAGTTGCTGTTTTCTATTGTAATATTATTATTTTTGTAAAAACCATTAATTCCAACTCTAAAAATCATTAAATCTGTAAAGTTCCCATCATAAATGTTGCAGTTTTTAATAATTGTGTGACTAATAAGGTTGTCTAATGAAATTCCTATGTCTGTATTTCCTTCTGCAGATGAAACCGAATAATTAATATTATATCCTGCACAATCTAATACAACCTGATTCGCACTTATAGTAAAACAGGTAGTTGAAGAATTTACATTCCTATCTAGTGTATAAATTCCAGCACTGCTTATAGTTCCGCAGGCAGACTGCGTTGGTGCAATAACTTCTAAACTTAATAAAATTAATATGATTATATAAATAATATAAGACCTCTTTTCATTCATAAAAAAGCCAAGATCTTATTCTTTTTATCTATTTCGATAACTGGACTTGTAGGAATTACAAAAAATAAGGTTCATAAAAAATTTATCTGCCATAAATTTCATAATAATTAATCAGGTCTTTCTAAATAATATTTTAGGCATTAATAAAATTAAAGCTGCAGCACTTTGTGCAGGCTCAACTAATCCTGTTACAGTACTAGTTATTAAATAACCAATAATTATCATAGCCAAAGAATGTTTTATTCCAGATCTATAATCCCCTTCAGCAAATTTACCAAGCAATAATCCAGCAAATAATCCCTGAATTATAATTGTTAAAGTAAATATAGAACCAAAATCAATTTGTTTTGCACTCCCAGCACCCAACCCAAAACCACTTAATCCCCCGCCGCTACCGCCTAAACCAGTGCCGATGTCTGCACTTAATGTGCTTATTTTAGGTATTAAATAAATTTGTAAGACAAGCATTATAATAACAAACATAAAATAAATAATATAACTTTGTATTGTCTGCTGGTATGCATTGCTTTTTCTTTCATCTTTTATTTGTTTGACTTCTAATACAGATTGTGTTACAGCTTCAAGTATAGAAGCCATATCTCCTCCACTTTTCTCAGCTTCAATAACAATAGTGACTGATCTCTTAATTACTTCATTCCTGGAATCTTTTGCAAATATTGTTAATGCTTCATGCAGTGGATATCCCCATTCTATTTGGTTTGCAAGTTTGGTTACATAGGGTGTTAAAGCTCCAAAATTTATATTAGAAACATGTAAAACAGCTTGGGGTATTGTAACTCCAGATCTTACATTTTCAACTAAACCCCTTACAAATTCTAAAAATTTTACTTCAAGTTCCTTTTGTCTTGCTCCTTCTTTTATTATATCTCTTATAAAAAATAAACTTCCAGCAAATAATGCAATAACAATTATCGGGCTAAAATACCATTTTGTAGAACCAAAATCTTTTGTAAAATTAAAAAAGAAAATTAGATCTATTAAAATTAATAATAATCCAATACTTATTCCTATCCAGTGTTCTATTTTTAATTCTATTCTCATAGTCCCTTCTGTGACATGCTTATAAAAAACATAAATCCGATATTTATTAAAGGCAAGGCAACTGCTACACCAATCCAGGCCAATGTCTTAACTTCAAAACCGCCAATGTTTCCGCCTATTGAATTTATTATTGCTAATGTTACAAGTAATAACAAAGGTGCAGCTATCAATAACGAAGTATATACTTCTGAATAAGTAGCTAAGGCTTCAATTTGTTTTTTCCTGTCTAACCTATAAAGATTTAATGCATCTTCAGCCTTTTCTTTTAAATATCCTCTTAAATCTCCCCCAGTTTCTATTGTAGAAACCATTCCATAAAGCAATTCTTTTAGTTCAGGACTTGCAGTTGTATTTGCAACATTTTTTAATGCAGTTGTAAGGTCATAACCAAATAAATTAATATAGTTAAGGATTTTTTTAATCTCTTTTTTTAATTCAGGATAATCTTCTGATTCTGCAATTAATTCAAATATGCTTATTGGCTGTGCTCCAGATCCTGCAACAGCACTCATATGGACTAAAGCAAATGGAAATTCAAGTTTTATTTTGCTGTTTTTTCCGCCTATCAAACTTGCAGGATAAAAATAAAATCCTAATGCAGTTATAATTGTACATAAAAATGCAATCAGAAGTATAATTCCAATATTTAGCTTAAATGCAAAATTCAGTGCTAAAAAAAATAGAAATGATAAAGGCAAAGCTAAAATTGTAAATAAAAGCATCATACTCACATAGCTTCTTGACAAAAGTTCCATCTCTACTGTAAGAAATTGCTTAAACATCGGATCAAATAGTTTAGGAAATTTTTTTATTAAATTGTCAGAAGTATTTTTCATTAATTTATTTGCAAATTCTCCTAATGAACTTGGCTTATAAATACTGTAGTCTTCTTTTTTTAGTATTTTTTCATTCAGTTTTTTAGTATTTTTTCTACTTTTTACATATCTCTTTAATTCTTCACGACTGATTTTTAAGTCTTTTATATAACTCTCTGCTTCTTTTTTGCTTATTTTTGTATTTTCTTGTAAACCTTTATTTTCAGCAGAATTATTAATTTCAGCTTTTGGTAATGGGAGTTCAACTTGTTGCTTAAGAGAATTATCTATTTGCGGAATTGAAGGATTATTTAAATTAGGATTTTTTTTATTAAATTTTCTTGAATCAGGTTCCATTTTATAATTATTGTTTCCTCAATCCAAATTTGCTCAAAACTGTATTTGGAGATTTGTAGTATTCATGTATTATTTTTTGTACTAACTTAAAGCTGGTTATTTTCCTTTTGTATAATTCTTTTATTAATAAAGTTCTGATTTTAAATTCATTAGATACTTGTTCTTTTGTAAAACCATATTGTGTTGCTATATTTGAAAATACCTTGCTGTTTGGATTAAAATTAAAAATATCTTTTTGAGGATCCCATTTGAATACATTATTTATTACTTCTCCTCCAAGTCCTTCCCTAACCTGAATTATTTCATCTACGCTGCTTACCTTTCTGACTTCTTTTCCTTTTATTCTTGTCTGGCTCATTACTATAACAGAAGCAAGAGTTTCTATTAACGAACCTGACAGATTAATTGGTTCAGTTTCTAACCTTTTAATTAATGTGCTTACACTTTCCGCATGCATAGTTGCCATTCCTGGATGCCCGCTTGCCATGGCCTGAAATAAAATAAATGCTTCTTTTCCCCTGACTTCGCCTACAATAATATAATCTGGTCTCTGTCTGAAACTCGCTCTTAACAAATCAAACAAGCTAACTTCACCATATCTTTGCCCAACTAAATTTGTTAATCCAACTCCAGACCTTGCAACACTTGGAAGCCAGTTTTCATGTTCTAATTGCAATTCTCTCGTATCTTCAATAGTTACAATTCTTGCTTGCGGTGGAATGAAAAATGCACAAATATTAATAAAAGAAGTTTTACCACTTCCAGTTCCGCCAACAACCATGTAACTGTTTTCATATTCAGTTAACATCCAGATATATGAAAGTATTTCAGCACTTACAGTTCCTTTAGCCATTAAATCTATGGGGCTCCAGGGAGTTGATGTAAATTTACGTATACTAAAAGTTGGACCTCTTGTTGTAATATCTTCACTATAAGTAGCATTTACTCTTGACTTGTCAGGTAAACTCCCATCTAAAACAGGCTCAGCATAGCTTACATATCTCCCGCATTTTTGTGCTAATTTTTCTACAAAAGAAGCCATTTTATGTATCTCTGTATAAATTAAATTTGTCCTTATATTCCTGTATTTTCTATGCACAATATAAACAGGAGTGTTTAAACCATTGCATTCTACATCTTCTATAAAATAATCATTCATTAAAGGCTCTAGCTCATTCAAACCAACAAAATCCCTGTAAATATAATACATTATTTTTAAATAAGAATCCATTGACAGGTCTATTGAAAGTTCTGTTAACAACACTTTGATATTTTTCTCAAGATAAATTAATACAGTTTCTTTGTTTTTCACACTTATAAAACTTAGATTAATCAATTCTTTTATTCCATCTTCTAAAATCTGCAGTATTTCATTTTCTCTTTCTGTTAATTGAGGCTCTTTAATTTCATAAACTAATTCTGTATTTTGTTGATCCCAATGTATATGTGCATATGAATAAGGGGAAATTAAAGGATATTTTATATTTAAAGTCCTTATATCTTGGGTTTCTGGTAAATTAATTAGTGTAGGTTGTTCTATTTTAAAAATTGGTTTTTCATTTTGTAAAGTTTCTTTTCCTTTCATAAAATTTTCTTTTTTTAAATCAATAGTTGCATTAACATTTGTATTCAGTTTTGGAATCCCATTATTATTGGGCATTGGAATTCTATTTGTTATATTGCCTGTATTCACAATACTATTTGTCGCATTATCTATTTTTGCTCTTCCAATAATTAAGTAAAGTAAACTACCTAATGGTCCAAGAATTATAATTAATAATATCCATAAAATTTTATTATTAAATCTTTTTATAATTGCATCAACTAACATCCATATCCAGAAACCAACTAGCATTAATAATATTATTATAAAAATTATTCCTAATACGCTGCCTAGTCCGCTAAGAAAAGAAAATATACCTGCCATACCACCTCTTTATTATATAAGAAAAAACTATTATATTAATATAAACATTTCTATTATTTCCATTCAGGATGTTTTGCAGCCCATTTAAGCCTTACCTCTACAGAATCTGTATTTTTATCATATAAATTACTTAAAAAATCAATTCCATGAAAAGAATATGCAACAGTTCTTAATTTAGGAATATAGGCTTGAAATTTTATGGATTCTGATTCATCACTATTTTCACTTAAATAATTATGAAATTCTCTTGCAGCAATTCCTAATTGTTCTGTAAAAAATTTAATTAATTCAAAATGGTTGCTATGTTCTTCTCTTTCTTTTAATTGCGCTTCAACAACTTCTTCTAAACGAAGAATATCTGTTGTTATAGATTCAATATTTTTCCTAAGCACATTAACTGTCTTATTAAGTTTGTATTCCTTATACATACTTCTAAAATTAATTATTTCATCATTTGTTCTTATATTTTCATCTGGAATTAAATCAACATTATCAGTTATTGCAGCAACTTTGTAAATTGTCCATTTTAAACCATAGGTAATTGCACCAAAATTATGCATAAACTCTTCCTTCATTAATCCTAATTCTCTACTTGAAACCATAAAATTACAATTAAATAAAGAATTATAAGTTTATTCATCCAATTTTTTCACAGTTTTATAATATGTAATATTATCAACAGAATAAATACAGCCTTTAGTATCTGTTCAGATGTTTCTATAAACTCTAAAATCAGAGAATTTGTCTTGTAAAGTTAATCTCTCATAATTAGAATCCATTTTATTGCTAATTCTAACAAAATTACAGCTCTTTTTAAATGAAGCATCTCCAAGAACTATTAAACCATTTTGTTTAGTTACTCTAGAATTTTCATCTAAAGCCAATAACATAGAATCAGAAGCATTCCATATTAAACAAGAACCAAATGAATTATCATGGAATGGTGATTGGATATAATTAGCTGCAATGTTTTTTCCTTCCCCCAATAATCTAAAATAATGCTCAGGTTGAAGTGATACATGTACAACTCTTTCATAGCCCAAAGTATCTCTTGGAACAATATCAAAACCACACCCAGGATAGTAGAGTAGCCCCAATCCAATTTGAGAATCTAAATATCTTAGTATTTCTGATAATAATATATTTGGTCTTTCTATTCTTTCTGTATAATCTTTTATAGCCTTTTCTTCATTATCCCAATTATGCCTAAGATTCTTAATCTGGTATTTCCTATATTCTAACGCATTCATAATAGAAACAAATACTACAAATATTTAAATCTTTCTAAATGTTACTACCTTATGGTACTATATTTTTATTAACAATACTTTAGGACTTTTCAATTGGTAAGAATTATAAGTTTATTCATCCAATTTTTTCACAGTTTCATAGTAACTTAAAAGTGCAATATTTATCTCCCTTGAATAGATATACTCAGCACCTTTTTTCATATGGAATTCTTTTTGATTTGAAAAATAAAATCCATCTCCTTTTTTTCCTGCAACATAAACTAGTTTCCTTTTGCGCATATCAAACATCCTTCCTTCTGAGTCACCAAGATAACCAATTTCAGCAATCTCACAACATCCATTTATCAATCCTTCTACTGTTTTTGGTTCAGGCAAATGGTTTATTCTTTCAGTAATTTCTTCTTTATTCAATCTATTTAGCATAGTTTTATTAATAATTTTCAATCTTTTTAAATATTATTATAAAATAAACGTTGTTTCAAGAACTATAATTTTTCTATCTAGCTTCATCAATTGCTAAAACTATTCTCTCAGGATTAGTATCAATACCCCCATTTCTTATTACTACATCCCCTAAGCCAGAAATTGTTGTAATTTTACCTGTACCGTCAGGATTAATATTTGCCAAGTCTCCATAATTTAACTTTAATGTAATATCATAAGTTCCCTTTGTTGTTCCCTTTGTTGTTATGACATCAATTTTACCATCTTTAACAGCAATACCATTGGGTTCACTTAAAAAAACTTTAGAATTCCTGTAATTCCAGATAATTTCTTCACTTTCTTTATCAATTCTAAACTCACCTTTCTTTAAATTCAATGTAACTATCCTTTGTGTTCCAGGTCCTCCATTTAAAACCTCTCTTATATTTTGATCTAAAACATGAAACGCAGTTCTTGTCTGTGTAGTTATATTTTTGTCTTTTAATTTATTTATAACAGGCAATCCTGCAGCAAGAAGTATGGCAATTACTATTATTCCTAATCCAAAATATAGTATTGCACTAACCCAGATATCGCCTTTCTTATTCATTTTAAAAAAAATAAAAAATTATGCAGGAGCCGCATTCTTTACATTTACTGCTTGTGGATTATCACCGCATACTCTCTTTGCACCAGATTCTAATTGTACAATCGGTCTTACATCTATAAGTTCATATCCCCCATTTCCTAATCCAACTTCATATGTTTTTGTTGAAAAAGCTGGTAAGTTTCTACTGCCTATTGCAGGAGCAATAACTTCTTCAGTTCCAGGTGCAATTGCTGGATCAGTAACAAAATTTTTAGTTGGTAATGTATTTTCTTTATCTCTTACTGTAAAATGAAAGCCATAAATCTCCTTTTCATTTCTATTCGATAATAAAGTTTCAATTATTTGACCGCCATCTTTATATTGTGCAGTCCCTTCAAAGTTTATACCAGTAGTACATAATAAATTAAATTCAGATAATTCTTCTGTGCTTGAAACTGTTTTTTTAAATAAACCTGTTCCCCAAGTTATTACAAGTGCAGATAATACAATTGTAAAACCTATGATAAGAACTGTAGCAATTAATGGGCTAATACCTTTGTTGGAAATCCTATTTAATTTCCAGACTGAAAATCTTTGATTTTCAATTTTATTTTTCATAATAATCTCCTCCTTTTTTATTCAAATTGTTTTTATTAAACACATTCTGCTTTAACAGATATTGATCCTGTTTTTACTTTATCTTTTTCTATAAGGCACGGGAATATTTCAACAGTGGAAACTGTATCTCCCCCGCTTCCAGTTAATTCTAAACTTTTTTCATCTCCTTCTTTCATGTTCAAAGCAGTGAGTTTTGTCACCTTATTTTCAGGAGCAATCCAAAAACAATCTATCCTATGGTTTCCAGTATTTTCAAACTTTAATAATAAATTATTATTTTCTTGCGATTTACATTCGTTTATCTGAAATTGTATTTGTGCCTCTTCATTTGCTGAAAACTTAATATCTCCTTTTTTTCCAGTTAATTCAACTTGACCTTTTAAAAATAAAAATATCAAAGCAGCAATTGCAACTGTAAAACCAACTATAAGAACTGTAGCTAATAATGGTGAAATACCTCTTTTATGCATCATACTTAAAACTTTAAACGCTCAACTTATTTATAAATGTTATTATACGTAGATCATATTGCGATTAAGGGGATAAGTGTACATCCAACATCATTGCACAATCTTTCATGATCAAATATTAATTGTCTTTTGCTACATTTTACAAAAACTTCTTTTTCAGGATCTTTTATTATTGGTGTAATCTTAATCAGTTTATCATTTGGATCATTTCTCAATCCTATCTCTAATTCTCTTTCTTCACCAGGAATTAATTCTTTCCTTGCATTGTTTTGTGTTAAAAATTGTTCTGAAGTTTCCAGTCCAGGAGAATTAATCACATATTTATGTATTGAAAAAGCACCTTTATTTACAATTTTTAATCCCTTAAGTTTGTAAATTTCAAGATTTGCAGAAACTTGTTCATAAGATAAAGTGTTTCCATCTTCATCTGCATCTATCCTGTAATCTAAATAAACTTCATCACAAAGCAAAGTATCTTCAATTATTGCTTCTGGTTTGAATTCTTTTGTTTTTTGTACCACATAAGTTGAAACAATTGCTGCTAATGCAATAGAAAATGCAACTAATAAAACTGTAGCAATTAGTGGACTAATACCTTTTTTTTGCATAATTAAATAAAAAATAGACTAGATATTAAACCTTTCTAATCAAAATTAATATGAAGTTTACTTTGAGAGGTTTGCCATAAATACATTAGAATATCTCAATCTCTCTATCTTCTATCATTAGAACACATCATTTCAATAGTTGCCAATCAATAGACAATTTCAGATATCTCGCATATTATCAACTTCTTTTAGAATATCATTTGCATCAGGTTCCTTTTCTATAGTATTAACCCCGCCGCAATTTCCGCATATTTTTGGAGGTTCGTTTCTCTGTATCTTGGGGCTAAATTTGAATTTACAGTTTCTGCATAAAAACCTTGTCATAAAAATATAAAGAAAAACTTGTTTATTAAGTTTTTGATAATAAATAATAAGAATTATAAAGGTAAATCATGTTTAAATTAATATGTTAATTAAAAAGGTGGGTATAAAATATCTTATATTATTTATTTTAGTTTATTTCTTACTAAATATAGATCATGCTGCAGCACAGTTAAATGATATTGATAATGATTTACTTAATAACCAGATAGAATCCTTACTTGGCACAAATCCTGCAATAAAAGATTCAGATCAGGATGGTCTTACTGATGCTGAAGAATTTATACAAGGCTCAAATCCAAAAGATGCAGATACAGACGATAATGGTATTTCAGATGGTGAAGAAAAAAGAACAAAAACAGGAAATAAATTCTTTGATGATTTAAATGATTCATTTCAGAATAATAGTTTAGAAAATGAAGAATCAGGTTTTTCTGGAAATTTTCCTCAAGAAGATAAAGATAAGAATTTAGGAACATCAAAAACTAATAAGAAAAGAACCTCTTCAAATTCAGAAAAAACCAGAACCAAAGATCTGAATATTGATGAAAATAATGAGATTATAACTAAAGATGCTTCTGAAAAATTAAGTCTTTCATTTGGAAAAACAGTTATTATAAAAGAGATTAGCAGAAATAAATTAATAACAGCATTTGCAGTTATTCTTCCCATAGCTATACTTTTCTTCAGCTTGATTATTTATCTAGTGCATAAAAGAAGGTTCCATGAATCTGCAATTTCCAGGACTATGATAATAATCTCTTTTATTTTAATCCTAATCATTCTTGGAAATTTTTTAAAGAGCAATAATATTTCAAACATATCAGGTCTTGCTTATTATAGTAAACCTATTTGTGTGACTTTTGATTCCTATTCTTGTGAAGATAAAGAAAGCTATATTTCTGTTTTTGGAAATGGGTTAAATCTTCAAGCAAAAGACAGATGCTCTGAAAATTTAAATTACCAGTTCAGTTGTCTTCCAGATAATATCTTAAAAGGTTGCGTACAAAAATGTAATATCGGCTGTGATATTAACAGCTGCAGAAAAACTATTGAAACTGCTAAAAGAGAAAATGTAGAATTATTAGGTTCATGGGGTGGACCAACTCTTACAACTGCAGTTTCAGATCCATTAGTATTCTCAGGTTCTGGTGGAGGATTTTATATTTTAAATGCTACAAATAAATTTGCACCTGTAATACTTGGCAGGTTTGCAACTTCTGGCAAAGTAAATGGGTTATCAGTATCAAATGGGTATTTATTCATAGGAGCAGGTAATAATGGTTTATCTGTCTATAATGTTTCTGACCCATATAATGCTTTTCTAGTTTCACATTTTGATACTCCTGGATTTGCTAGAAATATATTTATTTTAAATAATATACTCTATCTTGCAGATTCATCTGGCGGTTTGAGAATTATAGATGTTAGTGATAAATTATTACCAAGAGAAATGGGATTTTATGCAGCAGAAAAAAGTAACTTTTATTCAGTGTATGTTAAGGATAATATTGCATATGTAACAGAAAGAGAAACAGAAAAGAAAAAAGGAAATCTTTTAGCATTAGATATTTCAAATCCTGAATTAGTTTCAGTTTTATCTTCTGTTGATTTAGGATGGGGAAATGTAGCATATGGTTTGGATGTCTTAAATAACAAAGCCTATGTTGCAGCAGGTCCAACAGGATTGGTTGTTGTTGACATTTCAGACCCTAGAAACTTAAAGGTTATAAGTAAAATCTATCTTGGTAGTGCTGTTCTGGATGCTAAAGTAAAAGATAATTTTGCTTACACAACTTTAGGTGGAGGTTTAGGATTAAAAATTATAGACATTTCAGATCCAAAAAACCTTAAGGAAAAAGGAAATATTTCAACAGCAGATAATGCAAATGTTGTTAGATTAGCTGGCAATTTTGCATTTATAGCAAATGATGATGCAGGATTGAGAATTATGGATATTACAAATCCTTCTTCTCCTAAACAAGTTTATAGTTTTGTTGCATCAAGTGTAGTTTACGATGTTTTTGTTGAAAATAATAGGGTTTATTCTTTAGATACAGATGTAGGTGTTCTTGTAGCAGACATAAAAGAAAATAATGAATATGAGATCATAGGCCAATATCAAAGAAAATATAGCAGGCCACAGCCACTTTCTGCAAGAGGAATTTATGCTAAAAATGGTTTTATTTATCTTGCAGATGGGGATGCAGGATTTAGGGTTTTAGATGCAAGAAATATTAATCAAATTAGGGAAATTAGTTATTTTGATCCTTTAAATTCAAGCTTTTCAGCAGTAGAAATAGTTGGAAATTTGGCATTTGTATCTGATCTTGAAAATCAGGGATTAAGGATTATTGATATATCCAATCCAAACAAGATTTTCGAAATAGGTCATTGGTTTAATTCAAAAGGTAAAGAATTAAATTCTGTATGTAATCCCAGATTAATTGATTCTAGAGATAGACCACCATACAATATTAAGATAAAGGATAATAAAGCTTATTTGTCTGCAGGCCATTTAATTATTATTGATATATCTAATCCAAAAAATCCTAGAGAAATAAATAGAATTGATCCTGGAGGAAATGTGAGGAGTGTTTCTATTGAACAAAATTATATAGCTATAGCCAGTAATACTCAAGGCCTTAAATTAATAGATATATCTAGTATTTGTAATCCAAAAAATCTTGGCTCATTTAAGATTCCTGAAGATGTTGGAAAAGCAGCAGATGTTCAGGTAAGGGATAATATAGCTTATATTGCTTATGAAGACTATGGGCTTTTTGTTATAGACTTATCAGACCCAAATAATTTAAAGCAGATTGGATTTTACGATACTCCAAACAGTGCGCGTAATTTGCAGATTTATAATAATAAAATATTCCTGGCAGATGCAGATACAGGGGTTTTGGTATTTGAATATCAGCCATAAAAATTTGCAAAGGGTTTTAGGTATAACATATGAAGACTAATGTTGTATCTTAAAAGTAGTGAACAATCGAAAGATTTAAATAGATGTAGTCATAATAAAGAATATGAAAATCATAAAAAACTTTTTAATTTACAGCTTACTTAGCCTTGCAGCATGTAGCAAAACTTATTCTGAAAGATATTATTCTCGAGATTATGTTTTTGTTAGTTCATCAGAAAATAAGAAGGCATATATAGATAGTCTTGATAATGCAGATTTTAAAAAAGGTCAAGTTATTTGCATTAACAATCAAAAATATGGTTATATTTCAGATTCGGAAGATCCCACGATAATGATATTTATGCCGCATAAAAGGTTAACTGGAAGCCTACCAGGCAAAGAGGTTGATCCTAGAAGATTTGAAGATATTGAGGCGTATATAAGAAGAACAGATTGTGATGGTAGGAGAACGGCAGGCATATGCGGGGCCATAGAAAAAAATTTAGATAATCAGATTACTATTAATGTAAACGAATTAGAATTAAGTTGTATTCCAAATTTATAATATTTTTATTTTTTGTTCCAAGGCGGAATAGGATCAGGTTCTGATCTTCTTTCAGGAGGGAATCTTGTTATTCCTTCAAATAAATTTCCGCAACAATTTTCTCCTTCTGCACATTGCGCTTTCTTTTCACATTGATCTTTTATATAATCATTAATATTTGATGGATTTCTATTTATAACTGCACTTGCGCAAGATGTAGTTGCATCTGGACTATCAGGTGGTCTTGTTGTTTCTACAGGAATTTGAATTCCATTTTGTCCGCTTATTGTAATCTCAGTAGGCATTGCAATCTCTCCAATATGTCTTTTTGCAATGCATAAAGCTTTGGCAAGTGCTCTTTTTTCACTTGCACTCATACAAGCCAAGTCACCATCAGGGCTAGGCGTTCCGGAAGTAGCAACATCCTCTGCTTTTCGTGCATCTTCTTCAGCTTTTCGTGCATCTTCTTCAACTTCCCTTGCTTGTTTTTCAGCAGCATCAGCAGCATCTTTATCCTTTTGTGTTTGTGTAGCATCTGCCAATTCTCTTGCATCAATAGCTCTCTGTTTTGCAACTGAAACATCTCTACTTACTTGGTTTGCCTCTTTTCTTGCAAACATGGCAACACACTTATTACCATCAAGACATTCTTTTACTTGTCCTTTTCCATCTAAAGTAATAATAGGACTTTCGCCTTTCCATTTAGGATTATTGCACCTGCCCCAGCAGTCGCCATCAGGGTCAATATAATCTCGATCTTTTAGATAAATATTTTCATCTTCTACAGCCCCTCCCCTCTCCTGTTTTAAATCGTCAACAGTCATAATTTGTCTTGGTTTATTTTCAACTGAATTTTCTGGGTGGCTAATAGAAAGCCTAAACATTTCTTCTTTTGAGTTATATTCTACACAAAATCCCCTATTGCATATCTTATCTTTTGTTTTCTTTGCAAGATCCTTTAAAATTTCCAAATCAATATCGCCGCTGCCTCCGCCGCTCTCAATACACGGATCAACCTTTGTAAAATGGGAAAATGTTATTTTGTTTTGATTGACTTCAGGGTTGCCTTTCCAACATTCAAAAAATTCAGCTTTTTTTTCTAATTCTCCTTTGATTTTTTGTTTTGCCATTTCACTTCCATCAAACAAACCACAATTTCCTGCATTTTCATGTCCAGATAAAATATTTGTAATATCTGAATTGTCTAGATCATCATTTGAGTCTGAATTTATTGCACATAATTTATTAGCAGCATTTTTAGTATACAAGCCTGAATTTAATTTTTCATTTTCAGGCATAAAGCTTGCGCCTAATTGGAACTGATTTTCTTTTTCTAAATAATTAAGATTTGACACTAAAAATTGATTGCTGCCCAAGTTGTGTCCTATTTCATCTTCTAAAAGTTCTTTAATATTACACATAATACCTTCATTACAAATAAATTCATTCATTGCAGTATCTGAATAATAGCAGTTGTCTAAGCCATTTTCTAATCTTCCAAAAGCATTTTTTATTTTATTAAATAATGGTTGACATTCTAACTTATTGTCTACAATTTTACAATCATGCGTCATTCTTTTGACTTCAACATCCTCGTAATCAACAAACAACAAGCCTATTTCATTTGGAAATTCATTTTTCATTTCTTGATATGAATTTTTATTATTAAATCTCTTTTCAAATTCTTCAAAAGAATCAGGCAAACTGTGTCTCGGTGCAAGATCTATAATTGGTAATGCTAAATTCACAGTACATGCAGCATCTTTATTATTTAAAGCAGAAACATAATCAGCAAAATTATTATCTAAAAAATCCATTTGTTTAGGACTTAAGCACATTAAATTTTCAGCCCATTTTGAAAATGCTTCTAGGGATTTATCTGGATTTTTTAATTTGCAGGCTGATTGGTATTCAGAAATAATTTGCATAGGAATAAATCCACTTCCACATCCTGAAAAATCTTTTAAGTATGAAACATTTGTAACTAATTTTTTTCCTAATGGATTTGTTATTGCTGATAAAGAGGGAACAAACAATTTATTTTCAATAACAACATTATCAATTACTCCTTGAAATTGTCCTGCTAAATATCCTACTCTATACCCATTTCCTATTATTAAATTTCCGCCATTTACCCAATTGCTGACCTTAACATCTTTTGAAGCCTGCTCTGTATTATCAACATAAACTTTTAATTTTCCATTTTTATGGTCATAACTGCAAGTTAAATCCAAAACTTTGTTTGTTTCTAATAGTTTATTTGATTTAACACTAAGCATTCCTCTTGTCCTGTCAAAAACACCACAAACAGGAAAACCATTTTCAAGCCATAATGCATAATTATAATTATTATCTGCTATAACCTGAGTTCCGCTTTTGGAATTAAGTTTTATTAAAGCCTTTATTGTAATATCATTTTTAATATCTTTTTTATTTGCATTAACGTAACTGTATCTTCCTGTTCTTACTCCGCCGCTAAATTCCAGTGCTTTTCCATTATTATCCAGACCATTTACCCATTTGGGATTAGTAATAACTAATTGTGTATTTGAAGAAGTATCAATAGTCCTGCTTCCTGCACCTTCATCAAAATTTAAAGATGCAATAGAACTGACATTAGATTGGTTTGAGTTTAATCCTGCAACATAAACTTGTTTATTTGCATTATAATTTTTAACATTAACAAGATTTCCAATTAAATCTTCCTGTGAATACTCAAAATCATTATATCCTGAAAATTTATCAGCAATTGAGATTATTAAAACTGTAGATAATATCAAAGCAAATGTTATTAAAATTAAGGAATAAATTTCTTTTTTATGCATATAATTTAAGTTGTAATTCATTATTTAAGGCTTTTGTAATACTTATTTAAATATTTTTAATTTGTAACGATTATAAAATAGTATCTATTTAGGAATATTACTAATAGAATAATACAATGATTCATAAACCTTTTAAAGGCTTTATAAAAATAATAAAAATTAATGAGTAATAAAAAAGTTGGTGGAATTTTAATATTTGCATCAATACTTCTTTTAGGAGTATTAATCGCATATAATTTTCAATTAAAGTTACAAAGCAATGCAATTGGCTGTAACCCAAACGCAACATGCATGAAAATGAATTCTTTATTGACATTAACAAATATTTTTATAGGTATAATTTCAGCAATATTAAGCTTAGGATTTTATTTTATATTTTTTAATAAATCAGAACAGGAGATAATTAATAAGATAACTAATCTTGAAAAAGAAAAAAGAATACTTTCAAAAAACGATAAGTTCAATTTATTTATTAAAGCCCTAAATTCAGAAGAACAAATGGTTTTAAAACTAATTAAATACGAAGAAGGAATAACCCAGTCTTCTTTAAGACACAAAACAGGATTATCAAAAACCAAATTAAGTTTTATTTTATCAGATTTAGAAAAAAAAGAAATAGTAAAAAAAGAACTATATGGAAAAACAAATAAATTATACATGAAGGAGGCAATATTATCAATCTAAGGATTTACAGATAAATATTTATAGGGGGAATTATTCAGAAAAAAATGGCAAAAAAAACTTCAGCATTAGACAAAATAAATTTTAATACAATTATCCACGTTCTTATAATAACATTGGCTGTTTTATTTATAATAAACTTAGCATTCACTTTAGTAGTGTCTTCCCAAATTAAGGAGAAAATAAAAATTTTAAAAGAAGATCAAAGACCTGCAAATATAGAATTAACAATATTAGAATCAAATTGTGCTGATTGTTTTAATATAGATCAGGTTGTAAACCAGATTAAATCATTAAATGTAAAAGTAGAAAATGAAAAAATATTAAACCAGAATGAAGCTTCTGAATTAATTAAAAAATATAACATTAAGAAACTACCAACAGTTATGGTCACAGGAGAAATAAATAAGACTCAAATGCAATTTATGGTACAAAAAAATAACATATTGCTTTTCGACGATCTTAAAGCACCATATTATGACTTAAATTCAAATAAGGTTGTAGGAAAAGTAAAAGCACAGATAA
The DNA here is from genome assembly GCA_018302105.1 of Candidatus Woesearchaeota archaeon. Classification (GTDB taxonomy): domain Archaea; phylum Nanobdellota; class Nanobdellia; order SCGC-AAA011-G17; family GW2011-AR18; genus JAGWAD01. The sequence goes on along the minus strand of JAGWAD010000007.1, from coordinate 11,527 downwards.
TTAATATAAAGAATTGCAAAAAATGTTTTGATGTTTCTCTCTTACTTGCACAATTAAAAGAATCTGATGTTGCAATTACAGAAACTAAAATTTATTTTGAAAATGAAAAAGAAGCAAATGAATTAATAAATAAGTTCAAATTAGATAAATTACCTGCTTTAATTTTATCAGAAGATTTATCTTATTATCCGGAAATCGTAGAAATATGGAAACAATTTGGAAAAATAGAACAAAATCAGTATGTTTTAACAAAAATCATTCCGCCATATAAAAATTTACAGAATAATAAAATTGAAGGTTTAGTAAAAGCAACTTATATATCCGATAAATCATGTATAGAATGCTTTAATATAAATAATTATAATCTGGCCCTGAAAAATGTAGGCATTATAGTTTCTGAAGAAGAAAAATTAGACATATCTAGTCAAAAAGGAAAAGAATTAATACAAAAATATAATATTAAAAAATTACCTGTAATGATCTTATCCAATGATGTAAAAGTTTATTCTGTTTATAGTTCACTGCTTAAAAAATTAGGAACTGAAAATACAGATGGCACTTATTTGTTTACAGCAGTTGAAAATATGGGCACATATAAAGATTTATCAACAAACCAGATAATTAAACAAAAAGCCCAATAAAATGGAGAATAATCAAAATTTAACCGGTCATGAAAAGAAGATGTTAAAGAAACAGGAAAATCAATCTTCAGAAAATAAAAAAGACAAAAAAGAAATAAAGAAAAAAACTATAAAACATGCAGTAATAATACTCGTTCTTGCTTTAATCATATTTGGTTTATATAAATCAATATCAAATGTGAAAAGTTTTGAGCCGTATTATGATAAGGAATTCCACTGGCATGCAAATATAAATATTTTTACTTGTGGAAATGAAATTCAGTTAAAATGCAAATCGGGATTTTGTGGAACAATGCTAAATCACCACCATAATGACCAGATAATTCATATGGAAGGAAGTGTTTTACCAAGAAAAGAAGATATCTCCTTGGGAAGTTTCTTTGATACTATAAACATCAAGTTTTCAGAAACAGAGATAGCAGACAAGAAAAATGGAGATTTATGCAATGGAAAACCTGGAAAAGTAAATTTGTATGTTAATGGGGAATTAAATAAAGAATTTAAGGATTATATCCCATCAATGTGTAATGCACAGGAACCTGCAGAAATAAGACAAAGATGCGATAAAATAGAAGTGAAATTTGAATAAGCTTATAAAATTTTCTTGTATGTTTTATTTTTATGTCAATATATGATATTCAATTTACAGAGCAGGATATTTTTAATAAATTGAAGAGCTTTGATATTTCAGATAATAGGTCACTTATGTTTTTAGAACATGAATTAAAATCAAACTTATCTACAGCTCATCAAACTATTTTAGTACTTAGGGGATGGGAGATTAATAAAAATCAGCAAAATCATATTAAACAATTAATTGAATATAATAAGTTATTACATTCATCAATTGATACAATGATAAGAAATTATCAGACTAATGCAGATAGTAAACTATTGTCACTTTGTTCTAAAAATTTATTGGAAAATATTGTCTCAATCTCTGATAAATTACCTTTAGTTAAAACAATTGGTTGTCTTGGTATTATTTCAGAAGAAAATAGAAAGATTTTATTAGAAGCTGACAATTCCTATGTATTGACTTTTTATACATATAATCTGCATTTTGCAAAACAATTTCAAAGAAGTATATTCAATTTAAAAAAAGATTTACAAAAATATTTCTTAGAGAATTTATCTGCTTCAGACCAAATACATATGAGCCATCCAAACGTGCCGCGATTAGAAACAAAAGTAGATTATTTTACAAATGTTATAATTCCATTGATATCAAATATACAGCAGCACGCTTTTAATTCTGAAAATGATATTTATGAAAGAAGAGATAATGAAGACTCCTTTAATAGGAAAATTAGAATTGGAAGTTCAATAGATAAGAAAAATAAAGAGATTTCTATTATAGTAGAAGATTCTGGTTTTGGAATAAGACATGAAATCCAAGAAAGAATATTTGAAAAAGGATTCTCAACAAAACAAGAAGGTGGTTTTGGTTTATTTTATGTAAAGAATTTTGTTGAAGCTAATAAAGGAAAAATTTGTTTTGAAACAGAATTAGGAAGGGGAACATCTTTCAAATTTACAATACCTTATAAAAAAGTAGAAAATTACATTTATAGACAATAATAAAAGATAAAATTTCATTTAAAATTATAAACTAAACAATAAAAAATCTTATTTAACTTATTGGAGCAATTTTTAGCCTTATTTTAACCACCGTTTCATCCGTAAACTATTAATAATACTCTATTTTACAAATAATATGAGAAAGCAAAAAAAAAGTTTACTATCTGAAAATTATTTATTTTTAATTTTAGGAATAATTGCAATTTTATTAGTTTTTAATCAGGTAAATGTTAGTGCTTTGAATTCTGCATTAAGTACAACTTCTAAATTTAAAGGAGGAAATGTCGATTTATCAAAAGTCGATATCACCGATATTAAGTCTACAGCACAGGGAATGACTTTATTATTTCCTTTAGACAAAATAAAAACACAGGAAGATGCAATTTCAGCTATTATTCCAACAGGAACTCCAGATTATGGAGAAGCAATGGGCGTTTCTTTTGATGATCCAGTAAATTCAATGGAAAAAATGGCAAAAGCATATCTGGCATTAAAATCTCAGGCACAACAAAATCAGGAAATTTGGCAGCGTTATTTAAACTTAGCAGCAAAACCAACAGGAATTTCTTGTGAATATTGTTGCGGTATAGGTGCACAGGGAATTGATTCAAAAGGAAATTCACGTTGTGGTTGTCAGCACAATCCTGCTCTTCAGTCTGTAACTATATGGCTGATGATAAATACAGAATATTCAGATGCAGAAGTTTTAAAAGAAGTATACAAATGGAAAGCATTATTCTTCCCGAAAGATATGGTTGGTTTAGCCATAAAAATATCTGGAGGAGATGATTCAGTATTAGAAGATTTACCAGGAATGGTCGGAGGTTGTTAAAAAATGAATAGAAATATAATAATTGTAGTAGCACTTGTTGTGCTTGTGGTAATAGCTGGATTGCAGGCTTTTCAGCTTTCAGGCTTGAAGTCTGAATTAGATTCAGGTGAAGTAAAATTAAAATCTGCTTCTTCAAGCGCAGGAATAGCTTCACAAGGTTCAGGCAGTCCATCAAGTTTGGATAGTTTACCACAAATGGTTGGCGGTTGTTGAATTTAATATGAATATCAATAAACTTTTTATTTTATTATTAATTTTATTTGCATTAACTTTCTCAGTATTTGCTACATCACATCTTCCCCAAAATTTATTAAAAATTCAGGAAGCTAATGATGAAGCAGCATCAAATTATGCTAAAATATTAACAATTTCACTAGTCTTCATTGCAGGATTAACATCTATCTTTTCACCATGCATCCTGCCATTAATACCTGCTTTTTTTTCCTACACATTTAAAGAGAGAAAGAATATTACTAAAATGACCTCTGTATTTTTCCTGGGTTTTGCATTATCATTTATTTTTTTAGGTTTGATAGCTGCACTAATATTCAAATCAACTTTATTAGTTTTTCAAAATAATTTATCATTAATAGTTAAGATTTCAGGTTTATTCTTAGTAATTTTTGGAATTATGCTTATTTTAGGAAAAGGATTCGCAGGATTAAAACTAAAAAATCAAAATATGAAAAAGAATTCCTTAGGCATATTTTTTTATGGAATTATTTTTGCATTTGGATGGTCTGCATGCCTTGGACCAATATTATCTGGCGTACTATTAATGGTATCTGTATTTAATAACTATTTTACTGCAGCTTATCTGATGTTATTTTACTCTTTGGGTGTTTTCATTCCTTTATTCTTATTATCTATATTTTTTGACAAATCTAAATTACTAAGAAAAAATATTTTTAACAAAAGCATATCCATTTTTGGTATAAAAACACACATTACCAAACTTATTTCAGGTATAATGTTTTTATTCCTTGGAACTATATTCTTAATATTTGGTAAAACAGCAGTTCTTAACTCTTTTAACATGTTTGGAGCTAAAAACTATTTTTATATTTATCAGAATTATATAATAAAGAATAGTTATTTATTTAATATACTGGGAATAGTCTTATTAATAATATTATTAAGTTTAATATTGTATTTTATATTTAGGAGGAAAGAAAAATGAAAACATTTATTAGTATTTTATTTATAACTATTTTATTAATAGCTTGTCAGAATACCAACCAGGAAATTAAGGATTCTAATGAAAAAACAGCAATAGATATAGTGGATTTGTATTATAAGTCATTAAATAATAAAAACTACGAAACCATGTATTCTTTAATATCTGAAGGTTTCAAACAAATAGAACCCACAGCAAAAGATTATCAGACATTTGAATTATATATGAAAAGATTCTCTAACTCATTTGAAAGTGTGGAGGCTAAAGATATAAGATTAGTTGAAAGTTCTGCTGACGCTGCAAAAGTAAGTTATAATATGTTTTTAAAGCCTAAAAATGTAGAAATGCAGCAGTTAAATTTAACAACCGAATTAAAAATCAAAAATAATGAATGGAAAATGATACATCCATATAGCAACAAGATAGATGGGTCATAATGAAAAGAAGATATTTTATAGCTGCAGGATTTTTAGCCTTGGTATTAATTCTTTCTTTATTATTTTTAAATTCAGATAATCTTAAAAAAGAAGCAGACAGAGTAAATTCTATTTCATTATCAAGAGAATTAGAAATTGAAGATTTAAAAGAATTAGAAAAATTAACAAAAGATGATGAACATGCAAAACTATTTTTAGAAGAAGCTTTTTGGCTTTTAAAAAATAATCAATCCGATCATGCAAATCATCCAATCTCATTTTTGGTAAATTATATTAAAACAGGAAAAAAAGAAATTTGTATTCCACATGAATTGATACATATGAAATATTACATTGAATCTGATGAAAAAGAATTAATAAACAAACATCTCACAATTATAGAACAATATAAAGAACAGTGGAAATCAGAAGCTGAAAAAAAGAAAGAAAAATTTCCTCAATATTATAAAAATTTCGAACAAGTATTAAGCTCAGTTGGTCTATCAATAGAAAGATTAAGAAATAAGCAGTATGACAATAAAACATTTAAATTAATTGAATTTATTGATAATTATGGGATTTGTTAATTCTAAAATACCAAAAATATTTAAACCAAAAGATAGTTGGGATGATATGCAAAAAAAGACAGTTTCTAAAGATAGTCCATTAGCAGAGTTAACATTAAGAAAATATGAAAAACCTTCTTCTGAAGCAACAAAAAGAGAAATAATAAAAAAATTGTGCTTATCTATAGGTTTATTACAACCAGGGGATTCAAGAGATGTAATTGTGGATATATTTCATGTTTTAATAGAATCAAATTCTCCAGTAGATTCAGAAATATTGCAGCAAAAAGTAATTGATTATCGAAAACAAAGCAATATGCCTTTATTGGGAATAGCACAATCAAATATAAGAAGGCAATTAAGAAGATTAAGGGAATTATTTTTAGTAGAAAAAATTGCAAACACTTACAGAATTTCAGAAAATGAAAACATTCATACATTATTTGAAGAGAGAATAAAAAAATATTATCTTCCATCTATTCTGGCAAGAGTTGAAGAATATTTCAAAGCTTTAAAATAATATAGATTAAACAAAAAATAAAGTGTCTCTTTGCATCAATTCTTTCATAAATTTGTGGTATTTTTCATTATCCATTTTGATAATTTTTTCACTTACTAATATAAATTGTCTTCTCATTCTATTTACAAATATATCAGGATACTTTAGTTCAATTTTAGTAAGCCTTATCTCAAAAGGATAAACATTAGACCTATCAAGTATGCAATCAAAACTATTTTCAAAATGAGAATTGCCAAAATAATAGTTTATTGTTGTTAACGGCGCTTCTCTATTTAATATTCCCCTGTCATAATGATATAATAAATAATCTCTGATTATTCTGTCTGCTAAGTCTTTAGTTTCATGTTTTTCACCAGAACTTCTTTTTATTCTGGGACATGTTAATATATTTAATTTTTTGGCATGACTTCTTAAAGCTAAAATAAATAAAAAACTAGGAAAATATTTATTTAATATGTGGTCTGGTAAACCTTCTATTCTGCACAACATTATATTGTATTCAAGTATAATATTAGATTTTTAATTCATATTTAATGTTTTTTAATTAATAAGATTATTGAAATAATTAACATTAAAGTTATGAATCCTGCAGATACTAAACATACAGGACAAAAAACATACAATACAAAAGCTTCAATATAAGTCAAGTACAAAGTAAATAAAAATCCAGTTAGACTCATTAAGAATATCATCCAATGCATTTGTTTAGTATCTTCTTTCAAAGCCAAATAACTTGCAGCAAGAATAGCTATATATCCAATTATTCCAATTAATGCAACAGGAATTCCTAGAAATTCAGAATAAACGCTTCTATTCACAACATCGCAGGAAAATGTATCATTTATATTGCAAATTCCTTTTATATCTGTATAATGATGATATAAAGAATAAGAGGATAATAAAATTCCAAGTAAACAAAATAAAATAATAATTTTTAATAATAACTTTTTCATTGTATTTTACATCCAGTTATAGAACTTAATTCCTGTATATCAAATACACCTGTACTTTTTTCTCCATTTATTTCCCATGTTGGATAACTTCCAATGTTTTCCTTATTGCATATTTCTGTTTGCTTAGTTTTATCTCCAGGAATACCGCATTCAACATATTGTACTAAATTAAAAGATTTTCCAAAAATTTGTTTTTGTTTTGCACATGCAGGGCACCAATATGCTCCATACATTTTAATATCTTTTTCAGTTAAACATTTTGCAAAATCATCATATTTTCCAGGTTTTTTATAATTATTGTATCCTATAAATGCCAATACTAAAAATACTGCAATCAATGCAATGTAGAATATTGTACTCTTTTTCATATACCCTCCTACTTTAGATATTCCCATATAAAGAATATAAATATTATGAATCCTAAGATCAGACTCATTACTAATGTAAAATATAAACTTTTCTCACTGAATTTTTTTTCATCTAGTTTTGTTAATGCTAAATATAAGATTATAAAAAATATTAATGCAGTAATTCCCTTTCCAATCCAGTGGTGCGTTCCTATTTTAGCTAAAAAATCTTTTAGAGGTTTATACAATTCACCAAATATAGTCATTAATGTAATTAAAACCATTGTAAATATTGTGGAAAAATTCAATGCTCTTAAATTCATATTTTAGCCTCCAAACCAGCCCTGGCCCCAGTAGATATTAAATATCCCATTCCAGCCATTGTAAATCCAATTAATATTATAATTGCAATCAAAATAATAAGTCCTTTTTTATATTTATCAAGATTTTTAGATTTTTTGAATAGAATTGCAGTTGATAAAATACTTAGAAATGGTAAAAAAAGAAAAATATGTTCCTTTGCTTCCATTATTACATTATGGGCCCAAGGTATTGGACCTTCTTTTATTATTGGTTTAACTTCATTTCCATAATAATTTGTATAATAAAATCCTCCAAAAATCCATGATAAGATTATAAAAAAAGTTCCTATCAAAGCTGCTATTTTAGCTCTTTTTATTCTCTGTTCATTTATATTTATTATTTCAACTAAGCACCATAAAAATGCAAAAATTCCTAATTCTCCAAATGCAGCATGTATTCCAATTAGAAAATTAACCATATAAATAAAAATATATTTTGCCTTAAATAACTTTGTAAAATAGTTAACAATAGTAAACAAAAAATTATTTACTGTCTAATTTATTATATTACAGCAAATAATAATCCTGGGCTTAATGCTAAATTTTTTGTATTTATTTTTTAACTCCATTAATAACTCTATAAATATTATTTATAATGTCAGAAGCAACAATACTTTCTCCAAATTCTTTTGATGCATATTCTCCAGCTTTTCCATTTATATAAGCAGCACAGCATGCAGCATCAAAACTATTAATTTTCCTTGCAAGCAAAGCACCGCATATTCCTGCTAATGTATCTCCCATTCCAGCTTTTGTCATATAATTGCTTCCTGTTTTATTTATTACAGTTTCATTTCCATTGCTTATTACATCTATTTTTCCCTTAAGCAGAATAATACAATTATATTTTTTAGCAGCTTTTTTTACTTCTTCTATTCTGGAATTTAAATCATTTTCAACTTTTATTCCAGTAATTTTATAAAATTCCATTGCATGCGGTGTTAGTATAAAATTTTTATTTAATTTAGAATTTAGTGAATATAATGCATCTGCATCTAAAACAGCAGGTAATCTTATTTTATTAATTAAATCTTTCATAGCAGAAATTGTTTGATTATTTCTAAATATCCCCCCACCAATAACAATTGCATCAAATTTATCTTGTTCAGATAAAATATAATTAATATGTTCTTTAGATAAGTAATCTCCTTTTAGTGGAAATGCTATTAGATCTGGAGAGTAAGATTTTATTGCATTTGCTGAACTTTCAGGAGAATAAATTCTTACTAGATCACATCCAGATTTATAAGCTGCTAGTGAATTTAAAATTGGTGATCCACTATAATCTAAAGAACCACCAACAACAATTAATTTCCCAAAATCGCCTTTTCTGCACCAGTCTTTTCTTTTGTTATAAAATTTATTTAAATTTGAATTTGTAACATAGGATATCATTGGATTGTATATCCTCCATCAACTGTAATTGTCTGTCCGGTAATATAACTTGATGAATCAGAAGCAAGAAAAGCAGTTAGTTCAGCAATATCTTCAGGTTTTCCATTTCTTTTTAATGGAACAATTTTTGAGAATTCTAATTGTTCTCTTTTGCTCATAAAATTATCTACACCGGGAGTTGATATTAGTCCGGGAGCAACAGCATTTACATTTATCTTATACTCTGCCAATTCTAAAGCAGCTGATTTTGTAAATCCTGAAAGTCCTGCTTTTGTAGTGCAATAATGCGTTAATCCTTGAAATCCTAAACAAGTCCCCGCAATAGAAGCAATATTTATTATCTTTCCATATTTTGCTTTTATCATGTAAGGAATTATTAATCTTGTACAATTAAAAACCCCATTTAGATTTACAGAAATAACATTATTCCATTGTTCTTCTGTCATGTCTTTTAATAAATTGCTTGGAAATATTCCCGCATTATTAACAAGTATATCTATTCTTCCAAATTTTCTAATTGTTTCATTTACAAGATTTTTAACTTCTTCAATCTTTGAGACATCACATTTGATAAAATAATGTCTTGTATTTTCTTTTTTTCTTGCACAAATAACAACTTTAATTCTCAAAGAACTTAATTTGTCTGCAATCGCCTTACCTATTCCTTTTGTTCCGCCAGTAATAATTGCAACCCTCTCTTTTAACATAAAAATGTAAGGATTATTCTCATATTTAAAACTTTTGTTACATAGAAGATTTTAAATAGTAATATGTATTACAATAACATATGATAAAAAAATACATATTAAACCATATTCATAAAAAAATACATAATGAACAGGAATTCTACAAAGCCTATAAAATATTTTTTGGAACTTTAGTTTCAGGATCAAGATTAAAAATAATAAATCTACTTAGAAAAGAAGAAAAAAACGTTTCTGAAATTGTAGGAGCATTAAAAATATCCCAGCCAGCAGTGTCACATGATCTTGCACGTTTAAAAAAATGCGGTTTTGTTAATGTTAAAATTAATAAAAATTTTAGGTACTATTCAATTAATAAGGAAACAATAAAGCCGCTCATGGATTTAATTGATGTACATATGTCAAAGTATTGTATTCATATCATCCATGAAATAAAAGGAGATAAAAGAGATGGTTAAGGATGATGTTTACGGAATGGAATTATTTTCAAAAGTTATTTTACAATCAAAGATCATTAGTTTAAAAGGAGGTATAAAAAAATGAAACATAATTTAGGTGCAACAGACAGAGTATTAAGATTTGCTCTGGCCTTTTGGTTTCTTGGTCCTTGGCATCCAGAATTTGCATTAAGCTGGGTAAACTGGATAATTGTTATTTTAGGCATTATTGGACTAATTGAAAGCTTTGTAGGCTGGTGCTGGCTGCATACTTTGTTTGGAATAAAAAACATGAATCAATAAAAAGGAGGTAAAAGAAAATGGCTGATAAACTTGATGTTAATAAGTTTTCTCTGGCAACAGCAGCAACTATGGGTATAATCTATATTGTATGTGCATTATTCGTGGCATTATGGCCAAATTTTGCGCTTCAGCTTTTCGGCTGGCTTATACACTTAGTGAATGTAGATAAATTTGCTGGAGATGTGCAGATAACCTTTGTTGGAGTTATTATCGGACTATTGCAGATATTAGTATATACATACGTTAGTGCATTGATATTTGCATTGTTGCATAATAAGTTCATAAAGAAATAATTTTTTCTTTATTTTTTTATTTTTGTAATTTGTGTTAACTATGACAATTTAATAAAATCAGTAATTATTTTAAATTCTGCCAAATTCCAAGAACATTTCCTTCTGTGTCTTTAAAATAAGCAGCCAAACCCATATCTCCAACTTGGAAAGGTTCCATAACAACATTGCCACCATTTTTTTTAATATTTTCTAATGCTTTTTTAATATTCTCAACATTTATTGTAATAACAGGATTTTTAATTGTGTCATTTCTTTTCATCATTCCGCCATTAATTGCTCCAGCTTCTTTTGGCATTTTATCTTCATCAATTTCAGTAGTTCTTAGGAGAATGTAATTCATTTCAGGAACAAATTCGACATTCCAGCCAAATACTTTCTTATAAAAACCTTCAGCTCTTTTCATGTCATCTACAGGTATTTCAAAATGTATTACTTTGTCCATAAATCTTTATAATAATTCCAATATATTTAACTTTGCTATATATTATTTATGTGCGAATTCTAAATATTTTTATTCTATTTTAACAACTTTTAATTTAAATGTTAAATCTTGTCCAGCTAAAGGATGATTAAAATCAACTACAATATCATCACTTACTTCAACAACAATTCCAGGTATTTCCTGTCCTTGAACATTAACCATTAAAGCAGTACCAATTTTTAATTCTTTATCTCTTTCAGCATCTTTTTTAAATTTCTGTACTAATTCTTCTCTTCTTTCACCATAAGCTTCTTCAGATTTTATTTTAACTGTTTTTTCTTCTCCTTCTCCCATGTCTATTAATGCATTTTCAAAACCTTTAATCAACATACCTTCTCCTAAAGTTACATGCAAGGGTTCATAAGGCCTTTCTTCAGAATAAATTCCTTCTTCTTTTGCAATATTTTCTTTAGAAGTATCAAATAGTTTTCCATCCTCTAATCTTCCTTCGTAATCTACATCAACAGTAGAATTTTCTTTCACAGTTTTCATTATTTTGTATTAATGCAAGAATTAATA
>JAGWAD010000006.1 GCA_018302105.1 Candidatus Woesearchaeota archaeon | reverse complement strand
CATATTCAACAACTTCATCATCTTTACTTTTACATAAAATAACACCAACAGAAGGATTTTCATAAGTTTTCTTAATATCTTTATCAAGGGCTTCAAGATAAAAATTAAGCTTTCCTAAAAACTCAGGCTTGAAATCATCAATTTTTAATTCAAAAACAACCAGACACTGCAAGTTTCTATGATAAAACAATAAATCAATAAAATAATCATTATTTCCTACTTGTAACTTATATTCTTCACCAATAAAAGCAAAATCTTTTCCCAACTCAAGAATGAAACTTTTAAAGTTTTTAATCAATGAAGATTTTAAATCCTTTTCAGAATAATTTTTTGGAAGATCAAGAAAGTCAAGAATATAAGTATCTTTGAAAATATCTGAAAGATTTGGCTTTAATTGTGACAATGGTGTTGATACTTTTGTGTTAATTGTCTCACCGATAGTGCGACTTTTGTCTTTTTGACCTAATTTTGATAATTTTATAGAAGAAATCATAGTTCTTTCGAAATAACCTGAATCTATTTGTCTTTCTAGTTCTCTGGAAGTATATCTTTCTTTAATGCTTAATCTAAGATAAAATTCTTTTTCTTCCATAGATTTTGTCTTAGATAATATTAACCGATGATTAGTCCAGTTAATTTGTGTCCGCAATGAGGACACTTTTGTATTATTTTTATATATTTGATAAAATTGTCTCACCCTAAGAATATTCCTTGTGTTAAATCCTTTAAGTTCTGGCTCTTTTTCTTTAATATATTCAGCTAATTTTTCAACAACGCCTTCACCCCACTCGGAGCTTTCTAATTTCTTGCTGATGTATTCTCCAATATTCCAGTAAAGATCTATAAGTTCCTTATTAACAGAGTAAAAGGCTCTATCTTTAGCATTCTGAATAATAGAAATAATATGCAAAAAATCTTTTTCATCAGACATAAGGTTATTTAACATTTAAACTTAAATAAGGTTCTGTGAAAATTTTGGAAAAATATTCAATTATAATATAATAAATTCATAAAATTAACAAGTAATTAAATGATATTTTAAAAATTAGTTAATAAATATAAAATATTTATAATAATTTCAGAAATTCTTCTCTAGTAAATCTAGACTGTCTTATAATCTTAAAACCTTGTTTAGAAAGTATTTTTATAAGTTCTTTACCCGATAACCTTGGTAGTTTTTGCAAAGTCTGCCACCTCTATGCTTGTAATTATTGGTTCTTCATTATTCAAACCTTCTGGTAGACCCATTATCTCCAAGTGTAATTCTATAGCTTCTTTAAGATTTTTAATGGCTTCCTCTATAGTAATACCTTGGCTAACAACATCTATTTCAGGACATAATGCAACATATTGCTTTTCTCCTTTCTTTATAATTGCTGTTAGTTTCATATCCATATTGTCGCCTCGAAAGTTTATATATTTATTGCCTTTAGAATTAATATGTCTTTCTTAGGATTTTTAGAAAAATATTCAATTATAATATAATAAATTCATAAAATTAACAAGTAATTATCTTTTCTATAATATTTTATTTATAGGAAATGAAATTATTTTCTTATTAAGTAATTTTTAATTTAAAATATGTTTTTAAAATAGTTATAAATACAATTAAACTTGCATAATTATGGCAGTTCCAAAAAGACATGATAAGTTAATGAAACATTTAATGACTTCGGATAAAGCAGAACAACCAAAAACTTATACTTATTCAGAAGAGTCAGAATTCTTGATTCTAAAACATGATATAGATAAAGGGATGAAACTGCCGCAGCATAAAATTAACAGGTATTTAGAATTAAAACAGAAATTAGGAAAATAAATTTTAATCTTGTTTAAATTCTATTAACATGGCCTAACATTACTATTTTAATTTTAGAATCATCAATTGTTATGTGCGATAAAGAACCACCTCTTAATTTAATTTTAAATCTTGAATCGTATGGAATATTGAGAAAATATCCTACAATATTCTGAATTACAGCAGCATGTGTTATAATTAATATATTGTTATCATTTTTTAATATTTTTTTAATGAATGGAATAACTCTTTTTTCAACATCCTGCATAGATTCGCCATTAGGAGGTATAATTTCTTTTTCACTTTCAGATACTTCTGAAGATTTCATCCCCTCTCAATCACCGCAGTTTTGTTCTCTTAATTCTTTAACAAATGATATTTCTATTTCTATTTTCTTATAAACTATGTCTGCAGCTTCCCTGCATCTTTGCAAGTCGCTGGAAAATACTTTATTTATTAATTTCTAATTTTGCCAAATGTTTTGATATTTCTCTAATTTGTTTAATTCCGCTTTTTGACAATCCATTCTCAGCAAAATCTTTCTGTCCCTGAATAAGTTTCTTTTCATTAAATATACTTTTGCCATGTCTCAATAAATATAAGTTAATCATTTTCCAGCTGCCTTCTTATTACTTTAAAATAATGGGTATAATTTATTTTAGGAATTTATATTTCTTAACAAATCTAAAATTTTTCCATTTTTTTCCTAAACCAAAATAATTTCCAGAATCAAAGAGTATAAGTAATACAAAAATTATAGCATAGATTATATGTTCATCAATTAATGGATTATTTTTAGGAAGGAGCATAGAAGACCACATTAATAACATCATTACTATTCCTGAAATTGATGCTATTCTTATTCCAATACCTAAAATTAAACATAAACCTATAAGTAATAATCCAAGCATGAATAACCAATCAACTGTAATGTTTCCTGCAATTGCATTATAAAATATTTTTAATGGACCATAAGAAGCGTTCTTTAAAAATCCAAGAGTCGGAGAAGTTCCATTAATCCATGATTTTTCTGAAATCGTTGAAAAACCTAATCCAAAAGTCTTGTCTAAAAACGCCCATAAGAAAATAAATCCCATTGAAATACGAAGTAAGCCTAAAACAACGAATTCTTTCATGTAAATTATTATTTCTCTTAATATATAAATTTAGCTAAATAATAAGCTGTAAAGTAAACGTCTGGAATTTTGAACAAAAAAATTAAGATTTCTTGACAATCAGCCTATATTGTTCTTCTGGTAAATAACTTTTGTGCTCATCTGCCATACAATATATGATTATTGGAGAAGTATGTAAAATCTCGCTTTTTATCCAAAATTCTCCCATAAAGCGAATATTTATCTCGCTTAATAGTTGTTAGGTCTAATTCCCTCGGGCACAAATACTAATCAAATTTCAATACCATGTTTTTTAAAATATTCACGCGTAGAATCCTGAATTCCTTTTGTTTCTCCCTCATCAAACATTCCAGCTTTCACAGTATAACCAAAAGATTCAAAGTATTCTTCTAATACATTATTAGGTAAACTTCCGAAATCCATACTCCTGCTACTAAGACTAACAGGCCTCATTTTATCATCTAATGAAATGCTCCCACCACCAAGAACTCGTCCCTGAGTTTCACACTCTCCGCATACTTGACCATGACTCTTTGCATCACTTAAAGCATAAACTCTAATTACTTCATCAAGAGCACACATTACAAATAGTCCCGCATATTTTGCTTTCCATTCTTCCAGTTTTGTTAAAAAACGAGTTCTTCCTCTATAATCTTGTCCAAAATTCCTTAATTCTGGTTGAGCATATTTAATTGACATAATAGTAGTTACCACCTAATAGTTTATAAACTTTTTGTGCCCTCGGAAACTCTACGGTGCTCGGCTTCGCCTGCGCTCCTTGCCCCGCTGCGCTCTCCTCCTTTCAGTCGTCGGGGCATTTAACAGGAATCCGATATTATACCAGACGTTTACTTTACAGATCACTAAATAAGGATTCTCTTTAATCTTCGGTTGATAGATTTTTACGATGTTATTTTCATGGTCTGGCTCTTCGATATATTTTTGTTAAAAAAATATTTTCTACATCGTCAGCCGTTGTTTGAAGAGAATCCTAAATAAGTAATTTTAAATTTATTTATCTATTATTTTATCAAATATGCCATCGTCATCAAGATCAACTAAAATTTTTGTAACTTTATCTTTTTCATTATAGATTCTTTCTTCTATTATTCTTTTATTCCCATATAAAGTCTCTTTTCTTTTTATTTTATGGTGGTTATTATAATGATATTTAACTTTCTTATCAATTCCATCAATTTTATTATCATGTGCTGATAATACAGGAAGATTCCAGCCGTTGTATATTGTATATTCTGAAGATTTTGGGTCTCCATTGTTATCATAGAAAATGCATGTTTCAAGCTTTCCAGTATTTTTTAAATTCCATGAATGACATGACTTATTATAAAAGCAGGCCTCATTTGATATTAAAATAAGACTTAAGATTGCTATTGGAATATTTTTTGTCATTTTATAATATGAACATCTTGAGATTAAAAAAGATTATGGAGAAAATTTTCTAAATTAGTAAAAATATTTCCAGGTACATTTATAAATTTCAAAATTATATAGACTATAACTTTCATATCGTATATAGAAAACTTTAAATGTAATAAAATTATACTTAATGTTATATGGAAGCAATTGTTAAAACAAGAAAAATAGGGGGTTCACTTATAGTTACTATACTAAAAGCAATAGTTGAACATGAAGGACTAACTGAAGACCAAGCAGTTAAAATTGATATTAAGAAAATCAAAAAATCCAGGTTTGGGATGTTTAAAGGAATTGGCACATTTACAAAAGAAGATAAACTTAAAGGACAATTGGAGAAAAAATGAATTTCATTGTTGATGCTTCAGCATGGGTTGAATATTTTGATGGCAGTAAACCTGGTGAATTGGTGAGAAATATAATTGAAAATGAATCCAATACAATATATACCAACGTTATAACTATTGCAGAACTTTCTAATTTTTTCAAAAGAAAAGATAGATATTTTAGTACAATTGAGCTATCGACAATTTGTCGACAACTGAAATTAATTTCTTCTGATGGAAACTAAGAAGAAAATTGTTAGCAATGAAAATTATTTAGATTTGAAGAAAAAGAGAATTAAAAATACAAAAGAAATAGAATAAAAATTGAATAATATTTATTATCTATTAATAATTTTAAAAAGCCAAATTTATTAAACTTCAGAATCTTCTAAACAATAATGGAAGATAATCATTTTGTAATTGATATTGAAACCTGCCCGATATCGACAACAGGATATATGGTATTAAGTGAAGAGGAAAAATTAAAATTAATAAATCCAATAGACTCAAAAGTTATAGCTTTGGGAATAAGACACAATAATGAAGATATTATATTTATTGGGGATGATGAAAAGAGATTATTAGAGAATTTCTGGAATAAATGGAGAGCTATAAAAGAAACAAATCCAGTTACGAAAATTATAGGGTTTAATTTAATAGATTTTGATTTGTCTTTTCTTACTACAAGAAGTTTAATCAATAATGTACAAATATGCCCCTTTGTATTAAAACATATTGTTGATTTAAGAGATAAAATAAGTGCATATAGAAATGGGAAAACAAAAGGAAAATTAAAGGATTTTGCTCCATTTATGGGATTAACTGTAAAAGAGATTGATGGAAGTAATATTGCTGATTTATGGATGGAAAAGAAATATGATATAATTAAGGATTATTTAATAAATGACTTAAAAATAACTGAAGAATTATATAAAAGGACTAAAGAAACTAATATAATTTACATAGAACGATGGTGAGATTAACAGGTTGATTTGTTGTTTTTTAGCTTACCAATATATTTAAAAATAAACTATATTTCTTAAAACTTAGATTCCCCCTGTAGCTCAATGGCGGAGCATCTGGCTGTAGATAAAGTCACTGTTTGATCTTAAGCAAAATAGCTAGATATGAAAAACAGATAGCTGATCCCGGAAGGCTGTCGGTTCAAATCCGGCCGGGGGGATTTTCTACATCAACATACGACTAGTGAGAAACTGCGTAATATTGAAGGATTGCAAACGTAACGATAGATTTATATTTTCACTGCCTTTTCTAAGGTTGCTATGGAAGAAATAATAAAACGAACTGTTGATAATTATTTTAGGAATTTGTTTAAACAATATAAAAGACTGCCGCAATTTGTAGCTTCTGGAAATGGTGATGAGTCAACTTTAGATGGGATTTTTGGATATGAATTAATAGGATCATTAAAGAATAGTAATCTGGAAGTTAATAGAGAAGGACTTATAACTGCTTTTGGTTCTGGTTTTGAAAGACTTTTTATGTATAAAAGAGATTTAGATCCTCGTTTTGCAACTGTTGCAGTACCAATATTGTCTGGATTTATTGCAAGATCTGCATTATTGAACTCTATGTTAAATTATGAAATACCAATAATTAATCAACCCATACTTGCTGAAGACGTTGTTAATCTTGCTAATGCAGGTTTACAAAATAATGATATTGTTATGGATACAGGAACTGTTTTAGATGAAAAGGTTTTTGATGATCTTAGAATTATGAAAACTGCTTCTAATCTGGTTAGTTTTGTAGAATCTCATAATGATACTTATGAAGTTGCAGATGTTAAAAATTTGGCTGCTGAAACTAATATTGATAGTAAAATTTTTGATTCTATGGAAGGAAGATTGACTGGACACAATATACAAGTTGCAGCAAGACATGGCGATGCCAGAAAATATTTAGACAAATTAAGTATTTTTTCTCCTGATGAAGTTAGTTATGTAAATGGATTATTTGTGAGTTCTGTAGATCCTAATTATAAAATTGACATTGATGAAGTTCGTAATTTTATTTTTAATAAGGTTAGAGAGATGAATACTTTACCATTAAAAGAATATACAACTGAAATTAGAAATTTTTTCTCAGGACTTTCCAATGGCTTAAGTTATAGAGAAGATTTGTGTAATTTATTTGGTAATATGCATTCAGCAGTATCTAAAAATTATAATAAGTCAATTACTGAAGCCGGATTATTTGCAGATAATGTTATAGATCCAATTAAGATACAGTCTAAAGATAATAAGGTGCAAAAAGCTTTAAAATTAAGAGAATTTTATGTTGGAATTGAATGTTTATTTAGAAGTTTAGATGGGCAAAGAAAAATTGGTGAAACTCTTTCTTTTGGATCTTATCAGATATAGTTATTTTTATAATATTTATACTAAAATTGCACAACAATTAAATTTAAATATGAAATAATTTGATCAATTTTTAGGCCCTGGTAGTGTAGTGGCCTAGCACGCGAGCCTGTCGCGCTTGCAACCCGAGTTCAAATCTCGGCCAGGGCGTTATACTTTAAGTATCTGTTCTTCATCAAAGGATTTTATAATAATAGCTATACGTCTCAGTTCTAGTATAAACTTCTGTTTTGTATTCCTAAAATATACATACAATGCAAATGCAGAACTAAAAAAGGCTAAAATCAATAATTTCGATGAGTAAAAATGCAAGGAAGTAAATTAATGAAAGTGATAATCAAATACTTAAATAAACTTATTTTTGCAACTTATCTTTTTACAGTTCTCATTGCGCCGCCTCTTTTATAAGGTGAACCTTTTCCGCCTTTTGAACCTCTAGATTCCGGGTAAACGTCTAACATTTCTTCACTTTCATCATAGCCGCAACTTAAACAAATTAAGAATTTAGTTCCCATTATCTCTACTGCATCAATATGTTTACTTTTACATTTTGGACATTCTGTTTTCATATAATTATTTAGAATTAATAAGATATAAATTTTTTGGATTATGTTTGTATGATATATGATTCTGGTTTATAACCTGATTTTACTAATTTGGAAGCTGCTTCTTCAATTCTTCTAATTAACTCTTCTGGATTTGAACCTTCTAGTTTTATAGCAGGATTTGTTAGATTAAGGCTAATTCCATTATAATCATAGATTGCATTAATTCCAGTAATTGTCTCTAAATTTTTGACTAATGCTGATGTTTTTCTTTTAGCCCAACAATCTATTTGACTTATTAATCTTTGATAATATTCATCATTTCCTAAATAATCCTTGATATATATCATAACTTCAGCTTTAGTGTTTTCTATATCAGATAAATTAGCATAAATCCCAACTTTTTCACCATTATCTGCTGTTAATTTTGAATTACCTTTTAATGAATATTGATCATTGAAATAATCATATAACTTGAATTTTTTTTCTATGAATCCATTAAAAATTCTTTCAGTTTCTGTATATTTAAATTTTAATTTTCTTGCTTTTCTTCTTATTTCTTCATCATTTAATCCAGAAAGTATTCCTGTCCTGTTAAATCCTGTAACCATTTTCTAAACCACTTTTTTTCCAGTGTCTTTTTCAAATATATGAATAACATTAACAGGACAAACTTCAGCAGATTCTTTGAATTTTAAAAGTTCAGATTCATCAATTTCTTTTACAAACCAACCTTTTGATTTTTCATCTGTTTTTGAGTTTAGAAAATCAACTTTTCCATCATCTACAATCTGCCATTGATCTGGCTGGACTGCAACACAAGCTGCTGCGCCTATACAAGATTCTCTATCCAATTTAACAATATATTTTTTACCCATAATTTTGTAATCAATATTTTTTATTTAAATCTTTTGATTGATTAATTTTATTAATTCTGATTCAAACCATTCCTCTTTTTCCTGATTAATTATGCATCCTGCAGCTTCGTCATGTCCGCCGCCTACTCCCAAAGAATTTAATATTTTGCCTAATTGATATTTATTTTCTCTTGTCCTTAAGGAATATTTTAATTTCCCATTGTCAGATTTTGATTTCATAATTATGACTTTATCTTTTGGCAATTCATCTGTGATTATACTTGAAAATTTGGACATGAATCCGTTTTTATGGGTTATTGGCTCATAAAAGTAAAATTTATCATCTATTATTTTAGATTTAGAATAGAAATTATTTTTCTCATTTGTTATTAATGATAATAATTCTTTATACATATTAATCAGATAATGTGAATTATTTTTATCTAATAACGATTTGATGTCTAATTTTTTTTCTTTTATTATTGAGTTTATAAGTTTTTTATTTCCTTCATCACTTTCTATTATAAAAGGTGCCCAAAACATCAGGCTTAGATCGTATAACTTTGTGTTTTTACCATTGACATTATATGCATTATATCTATCTAACTTATTCTGTCTTGCCAATTCTAATAATTCAGGAAATAATTCTTTATAATCTTCTATAAATTCTTTGAATTTTTCTTTTGAAGTGTCTACTAAATAATCGCAGACTGTTCCTATTGTACTTATATCCCTTCCTAATTTTTCTGTTTCTGGCAGGGCTCTGTAAATTATTTCAGATGTATTCACATTTATTAAATTTGAAGATTTAGGATTTAAATATATTATTTTATCAAATATTTCTAAATCTGAATAACATAAAGCAAACCAATCAAAAGCCAAAATCGTACTTACGCCTTTTGTTTTTAATGAACTTAGGTCTTCTTTTTTAATTCCTTTTCTATTTCCTTCAAAATTTACTAATTTGTCTTTAAATAAAGAATAAATTATTACTGATGTTATTCCATCTGGATCTTCATCACTTACAATTAAGTCATAATCTTTTTCTAAATAATTTCTTACTTTTTTGTAGAAATCGACTAAATTTTTAGCTTTTATTACTTCTATATTTTCTCCAGATAAATCTACGTTTGTATCGTGATGATCTACCAAAACTAAATTCAATCCCATTTTCTTAATATTTTACTGTTAATATCATATATAAATTTTACAGGTGTTGGATAATTATGTTAATCAATATTTAATATGTAAAACAACAATGCTTAAAAAGTAAATATTTATTAAAATTGTTAATGCATTTAGATACAATACTTAGACAAAATAGGGTAGTTGCTGTTGCTGATATGGCATATGGTGATTCTGGAAAGGGAAAGGTTACTCATAGACTTGCTTCAAGCAAAAATGTTAGAATCGTAGTAAGGTCTGGAGGAGGGCCAAATACTGGTGCAACTATCTTTGATAATAATGGGCAAGATTATAAGCTGCATTTAATTCCGGTCAGTGCAATAATTAAAGATAAAATAAATGTTGTAACTGGAGAAGTTTTATTTGATGTAAATGTTTTTAACGATGAACTTAGAATGCTTAAAGAAAGAGGGCATCAATTAGATTCAAATTCTCTGGTTGTTGATTTTAATCTACCTGTAATAATGCCTTATGGTATTGCTTTTGATATTTCTAGAGAAATTAGTTCTAAAATTGGGACTACATGCAGGGGTGTTGGACCTACAGTTGAAGATTTTGTAAATAGGTATAATTCTATAAGGCTTAATGATTTGTTTGATAAAAATAAGTTAGAAGAAAAATTAGAACTTATTTTAGGACTTGCACAATTAATCATTGATTGGAATTTCAGAACAAATGGAAGCACTAAAAAGCAGCAAAGTGGGATTTTAATTGAAAAAAAGTTAGAAAAATATCTTAATAATGATGGTGATTTTAGTGCTAAAAAAATTGCTGAAATATTAAGTTCAGAAGCAGAAAATGTCAAACCTTTTGTTAAGGATGCAAGGCACTTTTTATTAGAAAAATATAGAAAAGGAGACCATATGGTTTTAGAAGGAACACAAGGATATCATCTTGATGTTTTGCATGGTTTAAATCCCTTTACTACAAGCAGTCCTGTAACTCCAAATGGAATATTGTATACTTCAGGATTGCCTCAATTAGATTATTTATTTTATGTTGTTAAAGCCATACCTACTAAAGTTGGTTCTGGTCCATTGCCTACTGAAGTTCTTGGTAAAGAAGCAGATACTATAAGGAATATAGCAAATGAATTTGGAGCTACAACTGGAAGACCGAGAAGAATTTTTTGGCCTGATCTGATAATGTATAAAGATGCTATGGCAAGTGCACCTGTAAAAAAGGCATTGGTGATAAATAAATTAGACATTGCCTTGGGAATGACTATAAAAGTTTATGATACATATGCAAGAAGAGATGATTTGAATAATAAAAATAATTATAGAACAGAATGGAGCAGGTATGCTAGAGAAATTTCTAATTATGTTGGTGTAAATCCTAGAGAATTTGGATCCATAGAAGATATTTCTGGAATAAATGATTTGAGAGATCTGAAAAGAACACCAAATGCCGGAAGATATATTGTATATTTGCAAGAAAGTTTAGATACAAATGTTATAATGGTTGGAAAAGGTCCAAAGGCTTATGATACTATTGAATGAATTCACTAATTAAATATCCTACAATTCCTCCTGTTAATCCTAAAAATAGATCAGCTATTGTGTCTTGTAAACCTGGCTGCATTATTGTTCTGAATAAGTAATCTGATGAAAATTCTAAAAATTCCCAGATAACTATTGTTAAAGCGACAAGAGATATTATTAATATAAATAACATTAATTGATTTCTGACTTCTAGATATTTCTTTTCTGTGAAATAATTAAGTAATAAAGGATATGAAATTCCTATTGTTATTCCTCCAAAAAAATGCATTGGAATATCTATCCATGGAAATAGGGTATAAGCATTAAATAATTTACCTAAAATTATATGCAGAAATAATATTAATGCAGGAAGTATAAATATTTTGATTAATCTGGTTAAAGCTTTCATTAAATTAAAATTAATTTTTTATTTTATAAATTAAGTGAATTATTAATCTATTGATTATGGTTATTCTTTTTTACAAGATAATATCCTGAAATTCCACCAATAAAACTTAAAAACATATCTACCATTGTGTCTGTTAATCCTGATTGCGTATGGATATTAAGCAAATTATCTATGCCAAATTCTAAAAACTCCCATGTTAGTATTGTTAATGCGACCAGCGAAATTGTGAATAAGAAAAATAACTTTTTGTTTATTCTCCCTAAATGTTCTTTTTTTCTAAATCTAAAAAGAATTTTAGTATACAACATACCGATAGTTATTCCACCAATAAGATGCATTGGAATATCTATCCATGTTATTGTTTTATATGCTCTTGTTACACTTAGAATTAAATGTATTATTAATGCAATTATTGGAAATGTAAAAAATCTCCAAAGATGATTATTATTGTTCATATATTTATTATAACCTCATATATTTTTAAATTAATAGAAATATTATATATAGTATCGTGATTTCATACTGACATAGCATAACCATAACATTAAAATATGTACTTTCTTGTGAATATATTATGATTATAGTTCCAAAAAAAGAGATAACATTAGAAACAAATAAAGAATGGATATTAACAAATGGATTAGGTGGATATTCTTCTTCTACTATAATAAATCTGAATACCAGAAAATATCATGGATTACTAATAGCCTCTTTTGATTATCCGATAAGAAGGAATTTAGTTCTTTCTAAGGTTGAAGAAACTGTTATTTTTAATAAGGAAGCTTATAATCTTGGAGTTAACCAATATCCTGGCAAAATTAATCCTGAAGGCTATAAATATTTAGATAGTTTTGTTTTTAATAATTTTCCTACTTTTAATTATAAAATTAAGAATTTAGAAATTTCTAAATCTATTTTGATGCTTAAAAATTCAAATTCTGTTTTAATAAGATATTATATTAATTCTAGAGAACCATTTATGCTGAAAGTAAGGCCTTTTGTAAATTTGAGAGATATACATAAGACAGATACAGAAACTAAAGATAAATTCAGACAAAAAGAAAATAAGACAAGTATTATAATCGAGACTAATGATATTCGTGATGCGAATATTTCTATTATTATGGGCTGTGATAAAGGAATGTATAAGAAAGAAGAATTCTGGATATATAATAATGAATATAGAGAAGAAAAAGAAAGGGGCTATGATTTCAGAGAGAATCATTTTTCACCTGGTGAATTTTTGTTTAAAGGCAAAAAAGGAATTTCATTTTTTAATATTCTATGTGTAGCAGATAAGAAGGAAAAAGCATATAGTGATTTTGAAAGATTTTATTCATCTGATAATAATTGTTATAAAAAATTATTTGAAAGCGAGAATTCCAGAATAAATTATTTAACAAAACAAGTTTATGGTTTTAATAATATTGGGAATGACTGGCTTTTATATAATTTAATTCAAAGTGCTGACAATTTTATAGTAAATAAAAATAATCTGAAATCTGTAATTGCCGGTTATCCTTGGTTTTCTGAATATTACAGAGATGCATTAATTTCTTTGCCTGGGTTATGCCTTGTCACTGGTAGAATTGATGATGCAAAACAAATATTACTTAATATTAAAAATTTAATAAAAAATGGTTTGGTTCCATTACAAACTACAGAATATGGTAATGTTGAATATAATTCTATTGATACTTCATTATGGTTTATTTATGCTATTTATAAATTTCATGAATATACAAATAATATTTATTTTATAAAAGAGAATTTATGGGGTGAAATGAAAACAATAATTAATGCTTATAAATTAGGTACTGAATTTAGAATAAAAATGGATGGAGATGGATTACTAAAAGGAGATTATAGAACTTCTTTAACATGGATGGATACACAATATACAATTAGAAAAGGAAAAAATGTTGAAGTCAATGCTTTATGGTATAATTGCTTAAAGATAATGGAATATTTTGCAAATCAAATGCATGAAGATGGATTAAATTATTATACATTAAGCAAAAAAGTTAAAAAATCATTTATTAAAGAATTTTGGCTTGGAAATTATCTGGCTGATACAGTTGATGGAAATATTAAAGATGTTTCAGTAAGACCAAATCAAATATTTGCATTGTCATTACCATTTAGAATATTAGATACAAAAAAAGAATTAATTGTTTTAAAGAAAGTTACAGAAGAATTATTTACTCCTTTTGGATTGAGAAGTTTGAGCCCTAAAGATTATAAATATATTGGCAAATATTCTGGAAGCCAATTTGAAAGAGATAAGGCTTATCATAATGGTACTGTTTGGGGATGGTTAATTGGATCTTATGTTAGTGCTTATCTTAGACTGCATAATTATTCTTCATTATCTAAAAATGAGATTAAAGAAAAATTATTAAGACAGGTTGTATTAAGTTTTAATGAATATGGGATTGAAACGATACCTGAAATTTATGATGGTGATTATCCATATAGTCCAAGAGGGTGTATTTCCCAAGCATGGTCTGTAGCAGAAATTTTAAGAGCTTATGTTGAAGATGTGATGAAAAAATGAAATTACGAAAAACAACTCTGAAGAATTTTAGATAATTATATGAAATAGGATTAAACTCTCCAGAATTAACAGCAAGTTCTACAGAACCATTCATGGATCCTGATGAATTTAAATGGTCAATAATAAATAAAGAATGTGTATTCCTGTTAGCTGAAGAAGAAAATAAAATATTAGGATTTTTATCTGTAAATGCAAAAGATGCAGAAAGGCCATTCAAAAGCAAATATGCATATCTTGTCAATCTAGTTGTAAAACCAGAACATAGGAATAAAGGAATAGCAAGAGAACTATATCTAGAATGCGAAAAAATACTTAAAAAAATGAAAATGCAATTCTTATATGGATGGGCAAACGAGACAAGCGGAGTGATAGAATTCATGAAAAAACGAGGATTCAATGAAGGACATAGCTACAAATGGATTGATAAGAAATTATAATCTTAGAATTAATTGCGAAATTTAATTGAATCATAACACTTATATACTAAAAAAGTTTTATTTTAAAATATATTAAAGAGGTGTTATATGCATAAATTGCAGGATTTATTATTCAAAAATAAAGCTTTATTTCTAGCATTAGACCAAGGATTAGAACATGGTCCAAAAGAATTTAATTTACAGACAATTGATCCAGCTAATATTTTAGATATTGGGTTTAAAGGCGGATTTAATGGAATAATCTTACAAAAAGGATTAGCTGAAAAGTATTATGAAAATTACCAATATAAAATTCCTTTAATCTTGAAATTAAATGGCAAAACAAGAATAAATTCAAGTGAACCTTATGCTCCACAAATATGTTCTGTTTCTAAAGCTGTAGAACTTGGAGCTTCTGCTATAGGCTATACATTATATTTTGGATCTGCTTATGAACACCAGATGATAAAAGAATTTTCTAAGATGCAAGAAGAAGCAAGAGAACATGATCTTCCTGTAATTTTGTGGGCTTATCCAAGAGGAAATGGTATTGATGAATCAAATACTGATGTTTTAGCTTATGCTGCAAGAGCTTCGCTTGAGCTTGGTGCTGATATAATAAAAATAAAATACAATCATGATAAAATTGGTTTCAAATGGGTTGTTAAATCTGCTGGAAAATCAAGGGTTTTAGTTGCTGGAGGAGAGAAGACCAGTCCTGAAAAATTATTAAATGATGTTTATGATGTTATGCAAGCAGGAGTTACTGGATTAGCAGTTGGAAGAAATGTATGGCAATCAGAAAAGCCATTAGAAATAACCCAGGCATTAAAAGGAATAATCTTTGAAAATAAAACTCCGGATAAAGTTATGAGGTTTCTTAAATGAGCTTACAATTTAAATATGAAAAAACATGCCTGATTAATAAATCAGAACTTTCTAAGGAATTATATAAACTGGATAAAGTAATTAATTTAATGAATGAAGTTACCAAAACTAAATATCAAACGGATTTTGCATTCCTTAATCTTCTAAATGAAACAAGATTTTTAGATGAATCTTTAGTGTTAGCAAGATATTTTAAAAGTGCAAGCCTGCTTGTTGTTATTGGCATTGGAGGTTCCAATTTAGGGGCAATGGCTGCTTATCAGGCGATTGCAAAAAATAAAATAAAAATACTTTTTGCTGATACTGTTGATTCTGATAATATACAAAAAATTATAAATGAAATGACTAAATGTTTAAAGGAGGAAAAAGAAGTTGTTATAAACTGTATAACTAAGTCTGGAACAACTTTAGAAACAATTTCTAATTTTGCTATTTTGCTAGAAATTTTAAAAAAGCTTAGAAAGGATTATAAAAAATATGTTGTAGTGACTACAAATAAAAATTCGAAATTATGGGATATTGCCAAGAAGGAAAACTTTCATATTCTTGAAATTCCTGAAAAAGTTGGAGGGAGATATTCTGTATTAAGCAATATTGGTTTATTTCCATTGGCAATGGCTGGAGTTGATATTAAAAAATTAATAGAAGGTGCCAAAGCAATTAAAATCCACTGCTTGAATAAAAATGTTTTAAGAAATCCTGCTGCATTGTCTGCATTAATTATGTTTTTACATTACAGAAGAGGAAAAAGCATAGTAAATACATTCTTATTTAATAATGAACTAGAATATTTTGGGAAATGGTATAGACAATTATTAGCTGAAAGCATTGGAAAAGAAAAAGATTCTTTAGGAAGATTAGTTAATGCCGGCATGACACCTATTGTTTCTATTGGTACTACAGATTTGCATTCAATGATGCAGCTTTATCTGGCTGGTCCTAATGATAAAATTACTACTTTTATTAATGTAAAACAAACAAACAAATTAAATATCCATAGATTAAAAGAATTTGGCAGTTTGTTAAATGGGCTTAATGGGAGAGATCTTGATTATCTTATGAATATAATTTTAAATGGTGTTAAAAAAACTTATAATGAAAGATTATTACCTTATATGGAAATTTCTCTTGCTAATAAATCTGAATATTGTATTGGACAATTATTGCAGTTAAAAATGATGGAAGTTGTTTATTTAGCTTATCTCCTTAATGTTAATCCTTTTGACCAGCCAAATATTGAAGAATATAAGGAAAAAGTCAGGAAATTATTGAAGTAAGAATAAGTGTTAAGCTTTTAAATTTTTTGTTCTTTTTATTATTCATGAAATTTACAGAAGATCAATTAATTGGGTATATGGGAAGATGTATAGAGCTTGCTTTGCAAACTGAAGGCTATATCAAAAGGCCGCATGTTGGTGCAATTGTATTATCTGAAAATGGAAGAATAATAGGCGAGGGAAGAAAACGTCATATAAATGGAACTAAATATAGCATTTTGCATGCTGAAAGAGTTGCATTGAATGAAGCTGAAGGAGAAGAACCTTTTTGTCTTGTCACAACTTTAGAACCTTGTTATAGAAGTGATAAACAATTATTAAGTTCTTGTGCAGAATTAATTGTTAATAGAGGAATAAAGAGTGTGGTATTTGGAAC
Source organism: Candidatus Woesearchaeota archaeon (assembly GCA_018302105.1). Classification (GTDB taxonomy): domain Archaea; phylum Nanobdellota; class Nanobdellia; order SCGC-AAA011-G17; family GW2011-AR18; genus JAGWAD01. The sequence continues at coordinate 35,382 of JAGWAD010000006.1, read as the reverse complement.
GATTGATATTTCTACTGTAGTTAATTCTTGTGTTGGCATTAATTATTTAAGAAAGCATGGAATAGAAACAATTGTATTTAATACTTATAAGAAAGATATATTAAGAAATCTTAGATTAGATAAGTATAATCTTGATAATAAAAGAGGATTTTAATAATAAACAATATAAATTCTTAGGCTGTGCTGTGGTTTAATTTTTAGTTATTTAATGCTTCTACAAACTTAAATAATTCTGCTTTGTTTTTTAATACATGAAATTCTTCTTGTAATTATCTTCCTTCTTTTGAGCAATTATTAATTATTCTTGTGCAAATATTGGTTAATACAGTAATATCTGGATCGCAAGGTTCTTCAGATTCTGTATTACTTAATGTGAAAATATAAGTTATTCCATTTCTATGATAAGAAACATTATCTGCTATGCCACGAAGAGCCCTGCTATTGATAAAGTCCCCATTTTCATTACATAATTCATATATTCCTTTTGAGCCTAAAGAACTTAATTCTAAATCTCCAAATTTTTCTCTAGAAAATTCATTTCCATTATGATCTTTAATTTTTTCAGTTGAACTTTGATCTTCAAATGATAATGTTTTAGAATTATCTTTATAGACTTCTATAATACCCCAACTGAATGTTTTTATTTCATATTCAAATTCCTTATTTTTACAAGATAAACTTGCTAGAATTGCTGCTAAACCAATATAATTTTTTAATTGCATGAATGGAATAATTATAGTAAATTATTTAAACCTTACTTTTGAGTGATTACTCATTAAACTAAACTTTAAATATACTAATTATTAAATAATCTTTAATGTTTGATGTAATAACAATAGGATCTGCAACAAGGGATATTTTTGTAGATTTAAAATTTCTAAAGAAAAAGGATAATTACCTTTGTTTAATTCCAGGAGCTAAATATGATATTGAACCACCATTTATGCAGACTGGTGGCGGAGCAACAAATACTGCTGTTTCCTTTTCAAGATTTGGATTAAGAACTTCTATCATTTCAAGAATAGGGAATGATGAATCTGGGCATTTAATAAAAATTAATTTGAAAAATGAAAATGTTAATATGCATAATCTACAACAAGATAAAGAGTTAGGCACTGCGATTTCTATTATTATATCAAAAATTGGAATTGATAGGACTGTGTTTACTTACAGAGGTGCTTCTCAAAATATCTTATTAAAAGAAATTGATCTTAAACTATTAAAAACTAAATGGTTCTATATTACTGCTTTAAGGGGTAATTCTTTGAAGATATTAAAACCTATTTTAGAATATGCTAAAGAAAATAGAATTAAAGTTGCTATTAATCCAGGATCGCAGGAATTAGGATTAAATGAAATATTAGAATATATTGATGTTTTGTTATTAAATAAAGAAGAAGCTATAAAATTATCTGGAAAATCAGATATTAAAGATATTTTTAAAAAATTAACAAGTTTTGGTGTAAAAACAATTGCTATTACAAATGGAAAGAATTCAGTTCATGTTTTATATCATAATAAAATATTAAAAGCTGAGCCTATAAAAAGTAAAGTTGTAAGCACATTAGGTGCTGGAGATGCTTTTTGTTCTGCTTTTGTTGCTTCTTTAATTCAAAATAAAAGTATAGATAATGCATTAAGAGTTGGATTATTCAATTCTCATTCTGTTGTTCAACATCAAGGTGCTAAAACCGGATTATTAACAATAGATAATATTAAGAAAAATGAAAACTTAATTAGTAAAATAAAAGCTGAAAGTTATAAATTTTGAAATTATTTAATTTGTATTCTTTGTTCTGTTATCTTTTTAGGCTGGCTCCAGTATTTTTCAAATTTAATATCTTTATTTTCTATAAAACCTTTTAATTTAAAAATTTTAACAATATTTTCTATCATTCCAGGATGGCCACATGCATAAATAACATAATTTTCTTTTGTTATTTTCTCATTCAAAATTTTATTTATTCTATCTTCCATTAATGTTTCAGCTCTTCCAAATTCTCCTTTCCATTCTGGATTTTCTTCTTTTCTGCTTACTGTCGGGATATATTTTATTATTTTTCCTTCTTTTTCATATCTATTTAATTCTTTTTCATATCCTAAATCATAATCATGACTGACACCATGGATAATTATGCAATTACATTTGCCCCTATCTTTAATTTCCTGCCTGATCATTGAAATATATGGTCCTAAGCCAGTGCCTGAGGAAACAAATATTTTTTTTCTTTTATCATTTTCATCTAATAAAAATAATCCGCTGACTTTTAAAATTTCATATCTTGTTCCTTCTTTAGCTTCGAATAATTTTGAAGTAAATATTCCTGGTTTTTCTCCATTTTTTACTTTTCTTATAAAAAATTCTATTTCAGGCAATTGGTAAGGTGCTGAAGAAATTGAATAAGGACGTAATATTCTGTTGCTATCTATGTTGGATATTATTGTAATATATTGTCCTGGCTTGAAATTTATTGGATTATTAAACTTAAATTTGAAAATTGCCAAAGCAGGATTTATTTCTTCTTTTTCAATTAATTCTATATAACTTTCCATAATAATTGATTAAAATAAGGATATATAAAAGTATAGTTATTAAGTAAATTTATATTCTTCAAATTTGTAAACTTTTAGATTTATAACACTTTTCCAGTCTGCAATTAAATTCCTGAATTTTTGTCTTATATTAATTGAAATTTCTTCTAATTCCTGAGTATTTTTTGCTATTATCACACAAGTTAAATCATAATCTCCTAAAGTAGTTATTAATTCTATTATATTTTTATGTTGTTTTAGAAATGCTATAAATCTATTTAATTCTTCTTCATTTATATTCTGTAATTTTATTTGAATGTTTGTTACCAGATCGTATCCCAATGCTTTAGGATTTATGAATATTCCAAATCTATTTACTATTCCTTTTTCTTTTAATTTTTTAATTCTTTTATGTGTTGAATCTATTGATAATTTGATTGCTTTAGCCAATTCTGTTAATGATTTTCTTCCATCAACTTGTAATATTTCTAATAGTTGTTTATCTTTATTATCTATTTCCACCTATCTTAATAATTAAGACATATATATAAATCTTTCTTATCTTTTTAAGTTAAAACTATAGATTGACTTATTAATTACTTATGGTTAATCATTATTAAGGAAAAATACAAAAATGAAAATTAAAATAGCGGTTGTTCAATTTGAAATAAAACAATATGCTCCTGAAGATAATCTAAAGAGAGCAGAGGGATTTATTAATAAAGCATCTTTAGCCAAAGCAGATATAATTGTTTTTCCTGAAGATTTTATTACTGGCCCAATTGCTGGCAAAAGAGAATTTGCTGATTCTAAAAATTATTATAGAAAACATTTTCAATATCTTGCTAAAAAATATAAGATAGATATTGTTCCTGGTTCTCTAATTGAGGAAGATAAATCTGGATTATATAATGTTAGTTATTATATCGATTTTTTAGGACAAGTTAAATCTCAATATAGAAAAATAAATTTATGGCATCCTGAGAGATCTTATTTAAATCCTGGATATGAAGTGGCTGTATCTAATACAAAATTTGGAAAAGTAGGTTTACTTATTTGCTGGGATCTTATATTTCCTGAAGTATTTAGAAAGATGGCTAAAATTGGAGTAAATCTTGTAATTTGCCCAAGTTATTGGTGTTATGGTGATGCTGGAAAGATCGGCAATTCTTATAATAAGGATTCTGAAATAAATTTAGTTGATTCTTTATGTGTGGGTAGAGCATTTGAAAATGAAATTGCTTTTGTTTATTGCAATGCTGCTGGAAAATTAGACCTAATAAAAGAAAAAATTAGGATTCAGGATACTTTAATAGGACATTCTCAAATCTCAGTTCCATTCAAAGGTTGTATAAAAAGACTAGAACACAACAAAGAAGAGATGTTTATTCAAGAATTAGATACTTCTATCCTAAATGATTCAGAGGTAGTATATAAGATAAGAAAAGATTTAAAGAATAAGTGGTTATAGAAATATATAAAAACAAATGATTACTATTGTTCTATATGGGTTGGATTGATAAATTAAAAAATTTATTTAAAAAAAAAGATGAGAAAGAAGAGTTTCCATGTCATTTGCAGCCACCGCTTCCTAAAAACCTTCTAATATATCCATCTGAAAACAGAATTGTAAATGGGATGGATAATACAATATTAAATTCTATACATATTGATAAGGAAGTTTTAGCTTTTGATAGAATTGTAATTGAAACAAAAGAATTAAATTCAATTTTAAAAGATTTAATGTATAGTATTAATTCATATGAAAATAAAAAAGAGTTGAATGATGAAATTTCATTAAAAATAAAAAATGCAACAATGCATGGTTTGGAATTAAAGAATTTATTGGGAATATTAGAAGAGCAATATTATAATTTATTAATTAATAATCTTAAGAAAATGAAAAAAGATGTTAAATCATTAATTGGCAATTTGGAGAGTGATAAAAATAGGTTTATAGATTTAGAAACAGAATTAGCTAAACTAGTTGTTTATGATTATAGATTAAACTCTGAAAGAAATTTGAATTACGAACATGAAATTAAGGAAGAAATAAAGAATAATGATTTGAGAAATGATATTGAAAAATTAAATGAAATGTTAATTATAATTCCAGAACTAGGAGAAAAAATTGAGCATGAAGATATAATAGAAGATGCAAGGATTTTGCTACAGTAACCTTTATTAAGCTTTTATTCTGAAATATTAATATGATAGATAAGAAAGATTTTGAAAATATAAGAAAACAGATGGAAGATTTTGAAGCTAAAAGAGAGGAAACTATCCAGAATTCAAGACAGACAATAACATTATCAAAACAAATTATCTATTCAATACACAGAAATGATTTTGAGAATGCTTCTAAACTATTAAAGGAAATAAAACTAAAAATTAAAGGTTTAGATAAAAAAAAGAATTATGATACAGGAATATGTTCAGTTGCTTTCCAGGAATTTGTTGAAGCTGTTGCATTCTTTGAAATTATAAAAAATAATAAGTTACCGAATTTAAAAGAATTAAATGTTGAAGTTGAAGAATATTTGTCTGGATTAGCTGATTTGACAGGAGAATTAGGAAGAAAAGCAGTTCATGATGCAATAAAAAAAGATTTTAATAGTGTGTTAAAAATAAGATTATTGGTAGAAGAAATTTATGGTGAATTTTTAAAATTTGATTTAAGAAATGGTGAATTAAGAAAAAAATCTGATGCAATTAAATGGAATCTGAATAAATTAGAGGATTTAGTTTTAAGTTTGAATTTAACTTCTAGAGTCTGATAATCTTTATAAGTTTTACATACTTCTTATTTTTATGCCAAAACTATTGATTGTTGATGATAATGATACTTTGCGTCGTTCTCTTTGTCTAGAATACAGGGAGAGAGAATATATAGTAACTACTGCAAAAGATGGAGAAGAAGCAAGACAATTATTATTTGAGAAAGATTATCTGCCTGATTATGCAATAATTGATAATAATATGCCTAAGTTGACTGGTATGCAATTAATAGATTTAATGAATAATAAAGGTCTTACATCAAAAATTAAAACTGTTCTAGTCAGTTCTAATCCTATAGATAATGGGATTGATTTATCTTCTTATGCTGTTGGAAGGAAATGCATTTTTGTGAATAGGGGTGATACTGAATTTGATGATAAATTAGATAAATATTTTTTAGGAGAATATTGAGTATGCTGTATTTATAGTTTGGATATCTTGTAACTAATTAACTATCATTACTATTTTTAGAATATTTTCTGAATTCTGCTAGGCACTCTTGTTCTCTCTGAATACTTGCTAAAGCACGTCATAATAAATTACTTTCATTGCCGGGTTTTGCATATAATCTTAAATCTTGTATTACTTTGTTAACAAGTGAATTATTAATTACTTTCTTGCTTACAATTAATTCAACAGCATATGTCTTAAGGTATATATTATAATTGCTCATCATAGAACTAATTAAACAAAAAAATTTAAAAAGTTATTTATAGTATTTCAAGCCTTTTCTAAAGTCATGGTTTAAGAAATTATGGAAATCGTCTTTTAAAAATCCATAAGCTTTTTTAAACAAATTTGGTTCTTTATATGGTTCATTAGACAATAATGCTGCTAATTTTTTGTATTCTAATGCAGGAGCAGAATATGGGCTATGCATTACTAAAGGCTTTACTTTACTTAATGCTTCTAAAAATTTTACATTATCTTTTATAGAAGCAACAACAGGAACACCGCTTAATTTTTCCATTTCTGCTTTTGTTATTTCATATTTTCTTCCCCTAACTTTATTTAAAATTAAACCATTGATCTGTACTCCCCTTTCCTTTGCTAATTTAACAGCTCTTAAAGTTGTACTTAATGTCGGCAAATCAGGACTGCTTACAGCATATAACTCATCTGATGACATCATTGTAGCTAAAATTTCATCATTTAAAACAGGAGATGAATCTAATAAGATATAATCATAATTATTTTTTAAATCAGCTAATTTGTTTTTTAATTTTAAATGCTTAATATTTCTTGTATCTAAAGATGCTGGAATGAAATCAAATCCAAAATCATGTTCATGAACTGCGTGTTTAATATGAGCCTTATCTGATAAGACATCATGGAGTGTTGTTTTATGATTAACACTTCCTAAATGTAAACCTATATGTGGAGAAGAAAAATTTGCATCTACAACCAGAACTTTTTTTCCATAATCATTTGCTAAAACAGAAGCTAAATTTAATACTATTGTTGTTTTTCCTACACCGCCCTTAATTCCAATTACACCTAAAACTTTACCTTTATTCAAATCCATACACCTCTTTCATTTTTTTGATAATAGAATCAGAATTCATTGGCTTAACTTTTTTAATATTTGATAAATCTGTATCTTCACTATCTAAACCACTTTTTTTAATATTCATTTTGCTGTTCTTTTTAACTTGATTTACATTTATTAATGTTACTGGTGTTTTATTATTGACATTTGTCTTTTTTGATTTTGCTTTAATAGAACTTTTAATTTTTTCCTTTGCAGTAAATTTACCTTTAGCAACTAACTTTCCTTCTGTAATTGGCTTTGGCTCTTCAAAATCTGCTTTAACTTCTTTAACAATTCTCTGGCTTGGGTATCCTTTAGGCAAATCATCAAACAAACTTTTTTCTCTTGAATAACCTTGTGGCATTTCATCAAAACCTTTAGCTAAATGTGCTTTTTCTATGTAGTTGCCAAGACAAAATAAGATTGATTCTTTTGTTGTGCATTCCAATAGATCGTCTGCTAGATTTTTATTTTGATATATATCTTTAACCCAGTTATAAAAATCATTTTTTGATTCATTTACATGGGAATAGAATACATTCTCTTCCATTGATTTAAGCATGCCATGTAATTCTTTTATACCCCTTACTTCCTTTCCATTGGCTAATAAAAATTTGTACTGTTCTGGCACGTTTTCTAAAATCTCCTTTTCCATTTTATTTTGCTAATTTTTTTATTACTTCATTTAATTTTTTATTAATATGTCTTTGTAATTTTAATTCAGTTTCAATCTGATTGTCTGTTTTTTTTAATTCTTCAGCTAAAAAATCTTCTTTGAAAATATCTTTTACCCATTTACTAAAATCATTTTTATAATTATTAACATGTGACTTAAATATGGAATCAGGCATATTTTCTATCTCTTCAATTAATTCTTTTAAATTTTTTAATTTTTTACCATTAGAAACAATAAAATGGTGTTGTTCAGGAGCTTCTCCGTAAACTTCTTTTTTTATCCAAATTTCAGCTTTAGAAGTAATATTATTCTTTTTCTGCACCTCTAACCACCTCTTCTTTTTTTAAGCTTGATTCTACATCGTCTAATACATTCATAAATGCAATATAAGCATCGTATGGACTTTCATATGGATTAAAATATTTGTGAACATCACCGTCATTAAACCACTTTGTACACATATAATAAAAGTGGTCACTTGTCTGGAGTTTTCTCCATTTTTCCAATAACTGTTTATTGTTACTTCCCTTTATAAGTTTTTCTAATGTATATAATCTAGTGATAGCTTCCTGCTGCATTTTATTCCCTAACCAAGCAGAAACATCACGTTCTGAATCAGCCCAGGAGCATATCGATGGTATGTCTAAGACGTCTTGTGGTTTGAGTTTTGCTATTTCTGAGGGGGTTTTAAAATCATTATTTTTATTTTTTAATAATTCTTTAGGAAGTTTTTCTATAAACTCAAATATTCCTGTATCTTCCCATTGATGTTCTCCTAATGTTTCGTAGTCCATGAATAAATTAATGCAATTTCCTTTAACTGAATTTATCCATGAAACATATTTTTCTATTGTTAATGGGTATTCTTTCCAATTTTTATTGCTGAATCTAAATGCAATGTCATCACTTAATTTATAATTTTTTAATAATAATCTTATTCGATTGCAACCTATTGGTGAATAAATTACATTTGGTGAACGATTATTAAGATAATTTTCCCAACCTTCTGCCAAAATTGCTTTATAATTCAAATTTTCTATAAATTTTGCGATTTCATTATTGTAAATTAGCTCTGTATTTCTGAAAACTTGGGGTTTTATATTGAATAATTTATTTATTTTTTTACTATGCATATTTATCTGATCTAAGAATTCTTTTTTGCTGTATAAATAAGATAATGAATGATAATAAGTTTCTGATAATAGTTCTACTCTTTTTGTGTCAATTAATTTTTGGAATGATTCTATAACTTCTGGATAATATTTTTCGAATTGTTCTAATGCTGTGCCTGTTATTGAATAACTGATTTTGAATTCTGGATGATTTTCCAATAACTTTAACATTATTTTATTTGCTGGTAAATAACATTTGTTCGAAACTTTTCTTAGAATTGCTTCATTGTTTAATTTTAAAATGTTTTTTTCATTAAAATAATCGTGGTTATTTTCAATATCAAATATAGAATATTTTCTTATTCTGAATGGCTGATGGACTTGAAAATAAAAACATACATTTACCATGTTTAATTAATGAATTAGTTTTTATTTAAAGATATTCTTATGGCAATTAATTTACAATTTTTGTAAATATTTCTACAAAGGCTTATAAACTTTAATTATTTTAATATAAATAGGGTTCAAGAAGTACAACATGTAAAAAAGTTTAACTGGAGGGAATTTTTTAAGATAACTGGTGGCATTTTTTTATGGGGTCTGGTGCAGCAGTTGGAGTAAATTCTAATGGGAGATTATTTCAGTTAATCTTTGCTTTTACTTTGGCAGGTATTGGGCTTGCTTTAATATTTGTGGACTGAAAATGGATAAACAGGAAATAAAGAAGAATAAACTGGATTTGCAATATCAACATGAATCACAAAAAGCTAATACATTTTTAATATTAATCACTACAGGATCACTTGGCTTTATTGGGACTTTTATTTGGCTTAAGAAAAATTATTTCATTACTGGGTTAATTATTACTGCATTTTTGATCTTCATAGGCAATATTGCTTACAAATTTAGTTTAAAAAGAATGAAAGAAATATTAACAGAAATAGAGAATATTTAGAATTATTTTAAATTTGTTGTCTGTATAAGTGTTATAAAAATTGTATCACTTTAGCCAAAAACTGTTACAAAAATTGTATCACTTTAGAAAGCTTTAAATATTACTTTATATGATTATTATCATGGAGCGAGAAAGATTATACTATGTGCTATTTGAACAACAAAAGGATTTTGGACAAAAGAAAGAATTTGTTGATAGAGAAATAACGGAAAAAGTCTTGTCTTTTATACATTTAAAATTGCCAATTATTATAACAGGCTTGAGAAGATCTGGTAAATCTACATTATTGTATATAATAAAAAATAAGTTAAAGTTAAATGAAAAAAATTATTTGTATGTTGACTTTAATGATGAAAGATTGATAGATTTTTCTGTAGAAGATTTTCAAAAAATTCTTGATTTTTTAAACGAACAATATTATAAAGAAAATTGTTATTTGTTTTTGGATGAAATTCAGGAAACAAATAGTTGGGAGAAATGGATAAATAGAATAAAAGAAAAACATCAAGTATTTATAACTGGTTCAAATTCTAAATTATTAAGCAAGGAAATTTCAACAGTTTTAACTGGAAGATCAATAAATATAAACTTATATCCGTTTAGTTTTATAGAATACTTAAATGCAAAAAAAATAAATTTAGAAAACTGGAAAATTGATATAAAGCAACAGGCAGATTTAAGAAGAGAATTCTCTAATTTTACACTATCTGGTGGCGTTCCTAAAGTTGTTTTAGATGATGATAAGCGATTATTAAAAGAGAACTATGAAAATATTATTTATAGAGATATTATAAAAAGGTTTAACAGAAATCTTGAGAAACCTATTAAGGAAATATCAGTTTATCTGCTTTCAAATGTTGCAAATGAATTAAGTATTAGAGCTTTATCTAAAATAATACAGATTAAAAATCTATCTACTGTAAAGTCTGTTTTAGACACTTTTGAAAAATCTTTTCTTTTCTTTTTTGTAAATAAGTTTGATTTTTCTGTTAAGAAACAAATACAAAATCCAAGAAAAGTCTATTGTATTGATAGTGGATTTATATCAGAAATTGGTTTTAGATTTTCAGAAAATAATGGTAAATTCTTAGAAAATATTATATTTATTGAATTAAAAAGAAGGGAAAATGAAATATTTTATTTTTCTAATAAAGGAGAATGTGACTTTATTATAAGAAATGGGATTAAGATAACTGAAGCGATACAGGTATGTTATGATTTAAATGAAAAAAATAAAGAAATGGAATTAAATGGTTTAACTGAAGCTATGAAGAAATTTGGCTTAAAAAATGGGCTTATATTAACTTATGATTATGAAGAAATTATAAGAATTAAAAATAAAAATATAAAAATTGTTCCTGTCTGGAAATGGTTATTATTAGGATAGTTTTTATACTTATTATGTTTTAGAATATTTATGTACAGATTCAGCTTTAAGATCAAGCATAATAATTGTGAAGAAACTAAATTAAGCATTGATTTTCCTAAACATTATATCTCTGTTATAGACATACAGTCAAAAAATCCTAAAGATAAACAATATTTGTATCATATTTCTGGAGATTCAAAATACTTTGATAAAATTAAATCTTATCTTAATAATTCAAGATATTACAAATTAGTAAAAGAGATTGAAAGAACTAAAAATATATTAATAGTAGTATTACACCAAAAAAGCTATATACAAAATATAATACAAGAGAATAATGGCTTTTTTATCGATTTACATACTGTTTATGATGGATATGAATTCTGGCATGTTGGTGTTGTTGAAAAATATTCTATAGAGAGAATGAGAAAAGAATTATCTAAATTGGGGAAACTTAAGATTTTATCAATCGGAGAAGTAAATTTTTATCAACCTCTGCTTACTAAACAACAAGAGAAAATATTTGTATTAGCCCATAAATCCGGATATTATAAAATCCCTAGAAAAACCACTATAAAACAAATTGCTCATGAATTAAAATTAAGTCCTTCTACTGTTGGGGAACATTTGATTAAATCTGAAATAAAATTAATTAATTCTGCTGCTAATAAAATATAACCATATATGTCTGGTATAAATATTATAATCTCAATATATTCCTTAATTATTAAAATGGCACTAGAAAATAAAGCATTAGAAATACATAATATAATATTGAAAAAATTAGTAGAAGATCCTAATAGAAGAGAGATTGGCTCATTTTTTGTATTGGATGTAAAGAATTATAATGGAAAAATTGAATATTGGCTCCAAGGAAATTTTTGTAAAGAAGATTTACAATTGGAAGAATTTCAATTAGATAAGGTAATACAAGTTGATATTGGTTCTTTTCTATTTGGGAATGAAACTGATGGTTTTTCTAAAATTTTAATGAATTTTGAAGGACTAAAAGAAGAAAAAATTATTGATTATGAAAGAGAAGAAAAAATAAATAATGGTAGGAATTTGGGTTGTTCAATGCTTGATGGTTTTTCTCCTAGAATAAAAAATGTACAAACTTTAGAGTTTTTAATTGAAAGGTTAGTTTTAGGATTTGATTTAAAAAATGAATTAGAAAAAGATTTAGTAAGAAAATTAGATAGTAATACAATTATAGATATCAATGGTTTGCTTGTTGATGTTTTGTCTTATCTTAATATTATTGGCAATGGATATTGGGTTAATCAACCTATCGAGCAATATAAATCTAAAATAATTATAGAAAATTATATTCCTAATAAAGAAAAGAATTTACCTAGTGAAATTACAAGGGAAGATCCAATATCTATAGAATTCATGAAAAGTATTCCAGATAAATATTTTAATAAACCAATTTCAATAAGCGTGGATCATTTTCAGGAAAATATGTATTCATTGCATAAATTCAATGGAGAAGTTTATATTAGGGCTTATAAAAATCCTAAAAGACTTGATTTTAAAAGAACTTTATTATTGTTTGTTTATGGAAAATAATAAAATTAAACAATTTTTGTATGAAGTTTATGGTTTTGCTAAACTGGAAGAATTTCTTAATAGAAATAAACCTGAGGAAATGAAGTTAAAAGAATTTCTACAAGAAACAATAATTGGAACTTATGATGGGTCTATGCCCAAAATACCAAAAATCAGGACAACAAAAGGGATAAAAGACGAATTTCCTGGAACTGAAATAACTTATATGGCTAATGAAAGTTTATTATATCATCTTGGCGTTAGTTCATTTTTTAGAGGTTATAGAGAAAGCCAAGTCAGAGATTTTTTGAAACCTAATATAACTAGAATCTTTGGTGGAGAATTAAAATATTCAAAAGAAAAAAGAACATGGATATATAAATTAACATTAGAAGAATTTAATCTTTCCATAATAGGTTCAGCGCCAAATAACACAAAGAATTTAATATTAGATTTTAATTTAGAAGAAAATATAAAAAATGATATTAATGAAATAGTCAGGAGATACAATATTATTTATAATTTGCCCAGATTAAAGAAAAATTATCTGTATTAAAATTTTTTATTTCTTCTTCACTTTTTGATTTTAATTCATTATATAAATTTTCTCTAGTTAATACATTTATAATTTTATTAGCTAATTCATTTGTATCCCAGAAATCTACTTTAAGACAATTATTCAAGACTTCACTAACTCCTGATTGTTTTGAAACTATAACTGGGGTGCCATTCTTAATTGACTCTAAAGCAACTAAACCAAATGGTTCTGAGACAGATGGCATAACAAACAAGTCTGCAATTTTGAAAGCTTTGAAAACATCTTTTTGATTTAACCAGCCAGTAAAATTTATTTTATTAGAAATTCCTAATTCTATTGACCTATTAATTACTTTTGGAAGCATGTCTCCATTTCCTACAACTACAAATCTTACATTTTTATATTTATCAAGAACTTTTTTAGCTGCTTCAATAAAATAATCTGGTCCTTTTTGTGATGTTACCCTGCCAGCGAATAAAACAATTTTATTCTGGAATTTTTTTGGATTTTTTTGATTATAAAACTCATTTTCATGGTCTATTCCCCAATGCACAACAGAGATTTTTGAATCTGGAATTCCGTAATTATGAATCAATGTTTCTTTTATCCTGTTACTTATTGCAATAATATGATCTGCATTTTCAAAACCTGCTTTCTCAATATTGTATTCATGTACTGAAGGATTTTCTTTAGACCTGTCAAATACTGTGTTGTGAATATGAATTATTAAAGGTTTTTTGCTTATTTTTTTAGCATTTATTCCAGCCAAGTAAGTCATCCAATCGTGGCAATGTAAAATATCATAATCAGAATTTAGTGCTATTTCTTTTGCTGCCTGACTGTACCTATAAACTTCTTTATATAAATTAATTCCGTATAATGATCTTATTTCTTCATTTAATTTTCTTAGTTTTCCTTCATAATCATTTTCATTTATATATTCATGAATTAAAGAATCAACAAAATTAATTTCTATATTTTCTTTATTTGTGCTTATTAATTCTAAATGCTGTGGTTTTTTCTTCCCAGAATACGGAACAACAAATTTAACTTTAACTTTATTCTTAACAAGACCTTTTGTAAGAATTTCGCAAGCCACTCCTAAACCACCGTAGCTATATGGCGGAAATTCCCAACCAAACATTAAAACATTCATTCTGATTTCACATATTTTATCTGCTGTTTTAAAACTAAAGTTTCATAATATTTCCTTCCATTTTCAGTTAATTCGAAAATTCTTATGTATTTTGAACTTTTAATTTCTTCAACTATTTTTTTACCTATTAGATAAGTCAAATGCTTTTCTACTGTTCTCCAATTTATTCCAGAGTCATTTGCAAGCTGATTTATTGTTTTTTGCTTTTCTAAATTAATTATCATCAAATCTCTTATTTCCGGGAACTTTCTTTTTTGTTCTTTTTGCATATCCATCACCGGAAGATAACACGTGTTCAGCAAATTTGTTTTTCTTATTATTATTGATGCGCCTATAATATTAGAATTATTGAATATTGGACTTACAATGAATATTAAATCTAATTCTTCTCCAAATTTATTTTTTTTACATGTCCTGAAAGAACAATATTCTCCATTTTTTGTTTTATTAATTAAATGTTCTAACTCGAATAAGGATTGCTGCGATATTATGGGTATAAATTTATTTAAAACTTCTTCTGAAGTATAACCTAAAAGAGTTTCAGCAAATTTATTCCATGATAAAATATTTCCTTGTAAATCTACAGATATAATTGTTTCTGAAGAACTTATATTGTAAATTAAATCTAAATCAGCTAACAATTTTTACCTCTTATATTTTTATAAATTATCAGACCCATCTTTTATCATCTCTTTTATAGATAAGCTTAGAATCTTTAGATATTTAAACATTTCTTTTTGGATTCATAAACTTTAAGAATTATCTGATTGTTTCTTTTATGTGACAGAAGCTTTATATTTGAAAGATTGTTATTTGAAAGAATTTGATGCTAATATAATTTCTGTAAAAGATGGAAAATACATTATTTTAAACAAAACTGCTTTTTATCCTGTTTCTGGAGGACAACCTCATGATACTGGCAAAATAATCTATAATAACATAGAATATAATGTAGTATTTGTTGGTAAATTTGACAGTGAAATAAGCCATGAAGTTGATAGAATTGGACTAAAGGAAGGAGATAAGGTATCTTGTGTTATCAACTGGGAAAGAAGATATAGATTAATGAGAATGCATACAGCAACACACATCCTTTGTAGTGTTTTACATAAAGAAAGTGGGGCTTTAATTACTGGGAATCAACTTGGAGAAGATAAAAGCAGGGTTGACTTTGGATTGGAGAATTTTGATAGGGAAAAAATCAATTCTTATATAGAAAAAGCTAATATGGAATTTAATAAGAATAAAGATGTAAAAATAAGTTTTGCATCGAAAGAAGAAGCTGAAAAACTTAGTAAATTAGCTTCTGAAAACAATTATGAAGGTTTAAATGAACTTAGAATCATAGATATAGATGGAATTGATACTCAACCTTGTGGTGGTTGTCATATTAAAAACACTTCTGAAATTAAAGGCTTAATTTTGGATTCATTAGAAAACAAAGGAAAAGGGAGAAAAAGAGTTTATTTTAAATTAATTAATTAGATCTAAAAAGATATACTAATTCTTTATTGTATGAAAATTAGAACATTAGAAAAATTAGTTTCTCCAATTAGATTGGGTTGGCATGGAATTCCTTTGATTGGTTTAGGTATTGGCGGTTTTTACTCTGTTAATTATGATGTGCATAATAAATTAGATACTTATATTTTCATCAATAATGCTCTTTTATTAAGTATTGGATTAGAAATGTATTATTATGCTCTGAAATCTTTTATTAAAACTTCAAGAAATATCAAAAAATATAATCGGTTAGATAAAAAAATTGTTAAGCCACAATTATTGTATTATTGTAATAGGCAAGGCGTAAGAACTGCGGCTGTTAATTATGGGTTTGCTGAAGATTTTGATAGAATAATGAATGAGTATGATGGTAAGATGAAGTTTAGATTTATTCCCCTTATTTAATAGTCATTATATCTATCTGCTTTATCATATGCAATAACTAATAAATTCTTTCCATCTACTTTTTTTGCAATTTCTAAAGCTGCCTGAATTCCTGCTCTTGTTGATCTTCCGAATTCACTCCCAATTTCTGTATCCCAATGTGGCATTGATTTAGTATCTTTTCTTTTAGTTAATTCAAAATAATTTTTATCAATATATTTATCACTCACTAATATTACTTCATCGATAAGTTTTATATTTACAGAATTTTTAATATGGGGGAATTCTATTCCCTGATAACTTGTGCCTCTTAATTTATGTTTTGGTAAAGTTCCTGGATTTATTCCAAATTCTTCTTTATATTTACCTGGGTTTATTTGATCGTAAGCTACTGCTGATTGAAATGATTCAAAAGCAATTATTTTTGTTTCAGGGGATAAATTTTTTAAAAGTCTTCCTGGCCCTAAAATTGTTGAGCCATTTCCGACAGCAGGTATATAAAAGTCTATTTTTATTTCAGTTTCTAAAACTTCTTTAGTTATTCCTTCTAATGATGAAAGAGTAGTTTCATTATTTGTATATGCTGAACCACATTTTTCTCCCATTGAATGATTTAAAAACATAAAATCTTTATTTCTTGGGAGAAAATCTTTTAGAAATCTTGGAAAACCATTAATATAATCCTCTTCCAGAGTAAAATATATTTCTCCATTGATCGCTATTAAATCTATTATGGCTCGGTCTACTCCTTTAGGTATTGCAACATGGCATTTGTAACCTAATTCTTTTCCAATTCCAACAAATGATGCACCTGCAGTTCCAGAAGTTGTTTCTAAAACTTTTCTTTCGGGATTTATTAAACCTAAATTTTCATAGTACTTAAACAATCCAAGATAAACTTTATCATAATGGCTTCCAAATGGATTATCACATTCTCTTTTTAATAATAATCTATTGTTGTTTGGTAGTTTTATACTATTTAATTTTGTATTGCCTATTATTTGTTCTAAATTTTTATATAGCAATAGTCTATTATTTGAAATTGTCATAAAAATAAACATTTGGAAAAAAATATAAGGTTTGCGAAGTGCTGTAGCCTAATAATAAACTATATATAATACTTTTATAACTTAAGGTTATGCAAAATAAAGATTCAAAAGGAATGACTATAAAAAAGAATGAAGATTTTTCTGAATGGTATCAAGAGTTAATTATTAAATCAGGATTGGCGGATTATAGTGCTGTTTCTGGATGTATAGTGTATAAGCCTGGATCTTATCAAATTTGGGAAAAAATAATTCATATTATTGATAAGGAATTTAAGAATATTGGAATTAAGAATTGTTATTTTCCTTTATTTATTCCTGAAAGTCTTTTAGTAAAGGAAAGTGAGCATGTTGAAGGGTTTGTTCCTGAAGTTGCCTGGGTAACTCATTCTGGAAATTCTAAATTAAATGAAAGACTGGCTGTCAGACCTACTTCTGAAGCAATAATGTATGATTCTTATTCAAAATGGATTAGAAGCCATAAAGATTTGCCTTTAAAACTTAATCAATGGAATAATGTTGTTCGTTGGGAATTTAAACATCCAGTGCCTTTTTTAAGGGGCAGGGAATTTTTATGGAATGAAGGTCATAATGCTTATTCTAATCCTGAAGAATTAAATGAAGATAAGGAGAAAATTTTGAATATTTATTATAATTTTTTAAAAGATTATATGGCTTTAGCTAGTTTTATAGGAAAGAAAACTAATAAGGAGAAATTTGCAGGGGCTGTTGCAACTTATTCTATTGAATTATTGTTACCTAATGGAAGAGCAATACAAGGGCCAGATTATCATGATGATGGTCAAAATTTTGCTAAGGCTTATAATATTAAGTTTTTAGATGAAAATTCTAAAGAGGATTATGTTTACCAATCTACCTATGCAATTTCAACCAGAATGCTTGGGGTTATGTTTGCTATACATTCTGATGATAAAGGTTTAGTATTGCCCCCGAGATTAAGTGAGAATAAGATTGTTATAATTCCGATTTTATTTGAGCAAAGTAAAAAAGAAGTTTTGCAAAAATCGAATGAACTTAAGAAATTGTTACAAGAATATAATCCAATTTTAGATGAAAGAGAAGATTATACCCCTGGATGGAAATATAATGAATGGGAATTGAAAGGAATTCCATTAAGATTAGAAATAGGACCAAGAGATTTGGAGAAGAATCAAGTTGTTCTGGTTTTAAGACATAGTGGTGAGAAGAAAATAGTTAATATAAATAAGTTAGAAGAAGAAATTCCATTATTGTTAGATAAAATGCATAATGATTTATATGAAAATTCTAAAAAATTCTTAGAATCAAATATAAAAGAAGTTAAAAATTTCAAGGAATTTTCTGATGCTATTAAAGACAAGAAAATTGTCAAGATTAACTGGTGTGACAGAACTGAATGTGAAGAACAAATAAAAGAAAAATTAGAAGGTGTTAAAAGTCTGAATATTGATTTGGAAAAGAATCCTTTATATGGAGAAATGTGTGCTAATTGTGGAAATGAAGCTAAAGTTATTTGCAGATTTGGAAGAAGTTATTAGTTAAATTTATAAATCTTTTTAGGCTGTTTAATCTTATGGCTGATGAAAAATTAATAACAAGATTAAAACAAAACGGATTTAGAAGTTTAGGATGTTATTTTGTTACTTTTATAAGCATAACGGGTTATAAACATGATACTTTTGGAGTACCAATTGATATATCTATACCTACAATTCATGATTTATCTAAAAGATTTAGAGATTCAGATCAAGAAATTACTATTGTTTCTCTTTTAGAAACTAAAACCACTGAACTAGTTGAGGTCTATGCAAAGAATAAAAAAGAACCAATTTTAATTAGTTTTGATTCTACAATGAAATATATTTAATTTTACAATAACCTTTAAATATTAATTTCACTATTCTTTATTTATGGAAACACCTTTAGAACTTGCTGAATCACAATTAATAGACTTGGAGAAAGAATTAAATAATTTAAAATTACAAAGTGAAAGTAAACAAGCTGAAAGGATATTATCAAACCATGGATGGATGACTATCGTTTTTGAAGAAAAGTTAATCCCAAAATCTAAAAATTTTAAAGATTCTTTAGTTAAAATCAAGAATAGTTATGGTAATAGTTTTAAAATGACTACTCAATTTGATGCACCATTAGCCCATTGTGATGAAATACATAAACTTCTTAATGAACTACTTTATTTATATAAAATAAGAGCAAATTCTATAGACTTAAAATTAAAATTTAATAATAATATTCCTAAAATAATGAATAATTTTAATAGTCTGAGAAACAGGTTTTATATTGTAAAAGGAAATGTATCAAGAACAAATAAAGTTGATGAGGAAGATTTATTTTTTTAATTATATAGTGATAATAAATAGAAAATATTAAATATTTTGTTATTCTATTCTTTTTATGCAAGCAGAATTTTTTGTCAAGTTTGGCATAAGGGCAGTAAATAAAACAAAAGATGTTAAAGAGGGAATAATTAAAATAAATTCTAATGGAGTAAATGGATTAAATAGAATTGAAGGAATATGCCTGAGTTTTGAATTTAATGGCAAAGCTGTATTACAAAGAGATAATATCCAATTTTACGGCATTAAAGAAGAATTGCAAAGAAATTATCTGTATAATATTCCCTTTTTAAATTTAGAAACTTATAATGTAAGAAATTTTTATTCAAGATCAGAAGGCGAAATAAGATCTAATTCTTCTGGAAACGGTTATTATTTAATACCTTTAAATGCAATGAAGTTAAGTAAAGTTAGAAATATGCTTATTGACCAAACTGTTAATTATTTAGAACTTCACTTGAATGAACTATTGCTTAGATTAAAACCTAAACCAATAAAAGAATTAGATATGAAGAATGTTTTGCGTTATTTGCCCCCTGAATTTTCAAAGGTTGTTTTAAATAAAAAACTCATATTTATGATTGGTAACCCTTTAGAAAGAAAGGTTATTGTTAATTATTAGAACACCTAAAAATTTATGTGGTTGCTATATTAAAGTAATTAAGGCACTGGACGCATTGGACATTTTTACACGCAGGATTTATAAATTGTTCTAAAATATTAGTAAATATGATAGAAATAAAGCAAAAACCAGATAATTCAGAGGATATAAAACAGTTATTACATTCTTATATTAAAAAATGGTTTTTTTCAAAATTCAAGGATTTTTCTTTGCCACAATTGTTTGGTGTTATGGAAGTTCATTCAAGAAATAATATACTGGTTTCAGCACCAACAGGATCTGGGAAAACAATAGCAAGCTTCTTAGCAATATTAAATGAGCTCGTTGATTTGAATGAAAAAAATCTGTTAGAGAATAAAGTTTATTGTGTTTATGTTTCTCCTTTAAAAGCCTTGAATAATGATATTTTTGTAAATTTAATTACCCCTTTAAAAGAAATTGAAGAAATTGCGGGTAAAGATTTAGGAATAAGAGTTGCTGTAAGAACTGGAGATACAACCCAATCTGAAAAAGCTAAAATGCTTGCAAAACCCCCACATATCTTGATAACAACACCTGAATCTTTAGGTATACTTTTAACATCGATTAAATTTAGAAATTATTTAAAAAATGCAGAATGGTGCATAATTGATGAATTACATAGTTTGGCAGAGAATAAAAGGGGAACACATCTTAGTTTATCTTTAGAACGCTTAAATTACATTAGCCCCGGTATGTGCAGAATTGGATTGTCTGCAACAATAGCTCCTTTAGAGGAAGTGGCAAAATTTTTAGTTGGACCTAATAGGAAATGTAAAATAATAGATGCAAGATTTAATAAGAATCTAGATTTAGAAGTTATTAGTCCAGTTGATGATTTAGTGACCACTTCTTTTAATATTATGAATAAAGAAATGTACAAACTTATAGATAAGTTAATACATGAACATAAAACAACTTTAATTTTTACAAATACAAGAAGCGCTACTGAAAGGGTTGTGCATCACCTGAAAACTCATTTTCCTAAAAAGTATATAGAAATAATTGAAGCAGAAGGAAAAGAAGATCAAGTATCCAGTCTGATTGGCGCACATCATGGTTCTTTAAGTAAGGAACATAGGTTTGCAATGGAAAATGCATTAAGAAAAGGAAAACTAAAAGCTATAGTTTCTTCAACTAGTTTAGAAATGGGGCTTGATATTGGTTATATTGATTTAGTAATTTGTTTAGGGAGTCCAAAATCTATTGCCCGTATGGTGCAGCGAGCAGGACGTTCAGGACATGGTCTTCATGAAACTACAAAGGCCAGAATAATTGTTCTTGACAGGGATGATTTAATTGAATGTAGTGTCATGATGAAATTAGCATTGGAAAGAAGAATTGATAAGATACACATTCCTACTAATTGTTTAGATGTTCTTGCACAGCAGATTATAGGAATGGCTTTGGAACAAGTCTGGGATGTAAAAGAATTATATGATGTAATAAGAAATAGTTATCCTTATACAAACCTTACTGAAAAAGATTTTAATGAAGTTTTAAGTTATCTTGCTGGAGAATTTGCATCTTTAGAAGATAGATATATTTATGCAAAGATATGGAAAAATGAAGGAAAAATTGGCAAAAAGGGAAAACTTACAAGAGTGATTTATATGACAAATATTGGAACTATTCCAGATGAGACTTTTGTAACTGTAAAAATAGGAGAACAAAATATAGGTCATATTGATGAAGGGTTTTTGGAAAAATTAAAGCCAGGAGATATATTTGTTTTAGGTGGCAATACTTATGAATTTAAATTTTCAAGAGGAATGGTTGCACAAGTAAAATCTGCTGAAGGCAGAAAACCTACTATTCCGAGCTGGTTTAGTGAAATGCTTCCATTGAGTTTTGATTTAGCTTTAGAAATACAAAGATTCAGGAAATTGATGCTTGACAGATTTAAAAATAAAAAAGATAAAAATGAAATTCTGGAATTTATTAAAAGTTATTTATATGTTAAGAATAATACTGCAGAAGCAGTTTACAATTATTTCTTTTATCAATATAAATACCAAGATATTCCAAACCATCAGAATTTAATTATAGAACATTATAGAGACGAAGACAATAAACATTTAATAATATTTCATAGTTTATATGGTAGACGTGTTAATGATGTATTGAGCAGAGCTTTGGCATTTGCAATTGGCAGAAGCCAGCATAGGGATGTTGAGATTGGCATTAATGATAATGGTTTTTATGTAACTGCTGATAAAAAAATTAATGTTTTACAAGCATTAAAATTAATAAAATCTAAAGAATTAAGGAGTTTACTTAGTCTGGCTATAGACAAAAGTGAAGTATTAAAAAGAAGATTCAGACACTGTGCTGCCAGGTCATTTATGATATTAAGAAATTATAAAGGACATACAAAAAGGGTTGGAAGACAACAAGTAAGTTCTATGATATTAATGAGTGCTGTTAAAAGAGTAAGTGAAGATTTTTGTATATTAAAAGAAGCAAGGAGAGAAGTTCTGGAAGATTTAATGGATATTGAAAATGCAACTGAAATAATTAAATTAATTGAAGATGGAAAAATAAAAATCAAAGAGATAAATACTGAGATTCCAACGCCATTTGCCTTAAATTTAGTTTTGGAAGGATATTCTGATATATTAAAAATTGAAGAAAAACAAGAATTTTTGAAAAGAATGCATCAGATGGTACAAGCCAAAGTAAGTTTGAAAAAATAACTATCTTAGTTGTTGTCCTACTGTATCTATTGAAACTTTGATATTTTTTGCTGATTTTTGCATTTCTCCAATTCTGGGTTCTAAAAAACTTTGCAATGTATCAGGTATGTTAGATTTATATTTTGCATACTTTATTTTTAATGAGTTTATATTTTCTTCTAATTGCCTTGATAAAGCTTTAACCTTTGTTAACCTTCCACTACCTTTATTAAATATCCAACCTTTCAGTGCTGCCACTTCATCCTCTTTACTAATCTCTTCTCCTCTATCACGCAATGCAACTATTTCTTTTCTTGTATTTTCTATTCCTTTATTAAATTCATTTAATGCTTCATTAAGTGCAGCTGCATCTATTTTTAAATTTGTTAATCCTAGATTTATTTCTCTAAACTCTAAATTTTTTTGTGCTAAATTCTGTCTTAATGCTGCTAATTTTGTTTTATCTAAAGGTTTTTTTTGGGTCTGTGTCTGCTGTGAATTCTGCGTTGCTGTAACTGCAGCCTGTGCCTGCTGTGAATTTTTCTGAATTGCGACTGTTCCCCCTATAGATGCGCCTATTAGAGCAATAACTAAAGTAAAAATTCCTGTTTTTTTAGAAAAAAATCCCATTTGTTAAATACCTCTATAATATTATAGAAAGATGTTGTTAATAAATGTTGTTTTACTATTATTTTGTAATAATTCTACTTTATTCCCATATCTTTTTTTATATTTTTAATTTTCTTGTATTCTTTATTCTTGAATTTTTTAATTTTTTCTATTTCCTTTTTCTTTAAATTTTTTAAATCATCTTCTTTTGGCATTTCTAATCTCTTTTTGAAAAATCCTCTTCTTTCAAATATTAAAAATACATAACCAGTCAATATTGACATTATTAGAGTTATAATAACTCTTAGAACTGAATATTTCCATCCAAAATAACCAACTTCCAAGAAAAACCTGAATAATCCTCCAACTAATTCACTTGTTAAGTAAGCAGCTAGTGCAGCAAAGCTCATTCCTTTTTTCATGAAACCATTTAATATTGGTAAAGTAACATAAAGAGGACCTGGTTTTATTAAGCCCAAGAAAGTGCCGATCAATATTCCGCTATGGTTGCTTCCTAGAAAATTCTTAACAACTTTATCAGGCATAAATGTTTCTATTACTTTTCCGAAAATTACTGCTGTAACTAAAAATGGCAAAATATGTATAAACTCTTCTAAAGATTTTGTTAATATTAGTTCTATGTTCATAGTAAATATTGCAACAATAATGCGCCCCCAAATATTAATACAAAACTAACTACAAATCTCATTAACCAGAATCTTAATGAGAAATATTTTATTTCTAAATAATCTTCGAATAAATTGCCAATGAAAACTTCTCCTGCTATAAATGCAAAAACTGCACCCAAATATGCGCCGCTGTTGTATAAAAAAGAAGCAAATGGATAAGATGCATATTGCGGAAATGGTAATATAATTCCTGCTGTTGTTGCAACTAAAATTGAAGTTATTAAATTCTTACCTAATATTGATTGAATTATGTCATCCGGAATGTTTAATTCTGCTATAACACTAATTATAATTGCTATAAAGAATATTGGTAATATTTTTAGTAAATCCTTGAAGCTATTCCTGATTATTTTTTTTATTTTTTCTTTAATCTCTTTTTTCACATTAAATTGTTTTATTAAATAATATAAAAGATTTATGGATATCAATAGATTACTATTATAAAGTGAAACTAAATGTTTTAATTGTATTAGTGTAAAACTTCATTATGCCATTTGAATATACAAAAGAAGGAAATAATTATAAATATTTAAGCAATGGAAAGTGGCAATTATCGGTTTCAAATAAGTTTATTAGTGTTTTAAATCCTGTAGACAATAGTTTAGTTGGAAAAATACAGGATGTAAGTAAAAAAGAGATTGATGAAGTTTTTAAGATTGCAAAAAGTTCGCAATTACAATGGCAAGAAATTCCTGTAAATAAAAGGGCTGAAATTTTACATAAGGCTGCTGATTTAATGTTAAAGAATAAACTAATTATTGCTGAAATTCTGATGAAAGAAATAGCAAAACCAAAATCTGCTGCTATTAATGAAGTTGAAAGAACTGCTGATTTAATTAAATATACTGCTGAAGAAGGATTAAGGATCTCTGGAGAAATAGTTGAAGGACAATGTTTTTATAAAAATGAAAAAAGAAAAACTGCTTTTGTAAATAGGGTTCCTTTTGGTGTTGTTTTGGCAATAAGCCCGTTTAATTATCCTATTAACCTTAGTTATAGTAAAGTTGCACCAGCATTAATATCTGGTAATTCTGTAATATTAAAACCAAGCGCACAAGGAGCAATCAGTGTTATTTATTGTGCTGAACTATTTTTAGAAGCTGGTTTGCTTCCCGGAGTTTTAAATATAGTTACTGGAAACAGTTCACAAATTGGGGATTATTTAGTAAGTCATAAAGATGTTGATATGGTTGCATTTACTGGAAGCACTGAAATTGGAAAGCGTATTTCTAGTTTAGCTGTGATGAAACCTTTATTATTAGAATTGGGTGGAAAAGATGCTGCTATAATACTGGAAGATGCTGACTTGGATTTAGCAGTTAAGGAATGTATTAGCGGTTGTTTTTCTTATTCAGGACAGAGGTGTACTGCTATTAAAAGAATTATTGCTGTTGGCAATATTGGAAATAAATTTTCTGATAAGTTTGTTAAAGAAGCTGAGAAATTAAAAGTTGGGAAACCTGAGGATAATTCAAATATTTGCTGTTTAATTAATAAAAAAGCTGTTGATTATATACAAGAATTAGTTGATGATGCAAATAAAAATGGAGCAAAACAATTGCTTTTTAAAACAAGAAAAAATAATCTCATTGGTCCTATTGTATTAGATAATATAAATAATAAGTGCAGGATTTATTATGAAGAACAATTTGGGCCTGTTGCTGTTATAATAAGAGTAAGAGATAAAAATGAAGCTATAAAAA
Organism: Candidatus Woesearchaeota archaeon; assembly: GCA_018302105.1. Taxonomy (GTDB): domain Archaea; phylum Nanobdellota; class Nanobdellia; order SCGC-AAA011-G17; family GW2011-AR18; genus JAGWAD01. The sequence goes on along the minus strand of JAGWAD010000006.1, from coordinate 9,578 downwards.
TTGTAAATGATTCAGAATATGGACTGCAAGCTTCTATTTTTACAAATAATATTAATGATGCTTTTAATATTGCTTCTAAACTAAATGTTGGAACTGTGCAGATAAATGGGAAAAGTGACAGGGGACCAGATAATCTGCCATTTAGCTGTGTGAAAAATAGTGGATTGGGAACACAGGGTATTAAATATAGTATAGAAGCAATGACAAGAATTAAAAGTATAGTATTAAATTTAAATTGAAATTAAGTTAATATAGAGAAATATTTTTAAAGCTTTATTTTCATAATAATTGTATGAAATTAGAGGTTCCTTTTCATAAACAGACAACAAGACTTAATTGTGGACCAACTGTATTAAGAATGGTTCTTAATTATCTGGAGAAAGATTATGACATAGAAACTATTGAGGAAGCAGCTGAAACAAAAGAGGGGAAAGGTGTTTCTACAATTAAATTGGCAATAGGTGCTATAAAATTAGGATTTAAAACTAAATTTCTTTCGAAAACATTAACTTTGGACGTTTCTAATCTTGATGCTGATTTTTATAAGAATTATGGAGATTTAAATAGTGTTGAAGAATCTAATAAATTATTTGAAAATGCTAAAAATTTAGGTGTAGAATTAAATGAAAAAACAATTGAATTAAATGAATTATTAAATTATGTTACTGAAGAAAGTTTGCCAATTGTTTTACTGGACTGGAATGTAATAAAGGGAATTCCACAAAAAGGATATCTAGGACATTTTGTTCCTGTAGTTGGTTATACTAAAGATTTAATTTTAATCCATAATCCTGGTTTAATTGATTCTGAGGCTTTTATGGAATTAAGTTTTAGTTTATTTGATAATGCTAGAAAATCTAAAGGTACGGATGAAGATGTTTTAGTTATTTATAGAAAATAATCCAGAAATAGATATAAGGATGAGATTTAGATGAAATAAGATGATAAAGAAAAATACTAAGATAATATTTGATGGAGAAAATAATAAACTTGAAGCTCTTGAAGGTGGCATGTCGCTTTCTAAAAATGAAATAATCAATATACATGAGGGCAAAAGGTTACAAAATATGTTGTCAAAGATAAAATAATAGATTGTTTTCTTGAAGGTAGTGACCAAATAGTAAACATTACTTATATATTGAAAAGAAAATAAAAACATTTATTAACTATTGTGAACTTTTAATTTTTATGGAAAAGACTGAAACTCAAACAGAAATTTTAACTAAAGATATGACTATTGGGGAAGTTATTGCAAAATATCCCTTTTTAGCAGAAATAATGATTGGTTATGGTTTGCATTGTGTTGGTTGCGGTGTTAATCCTTATGAAACTATCGAACAAGGATGCTTAAGCCATGGAATGCCAGAAGAAACATTAGACAATATGATGAACGAATTAAATGAAGCTGTTGCAAATACTCCTAAAGAAGAAAAGAAATTTATAATAAGTGATAATGCTGTTGTAAAATTAAAAGAATTTATGAAAGAAGAGAATAAAACTGATTGTGGATTACGTTTAGGCATTAGTTCTGGTGGTGACTGTTGTAGAGATGAATTAAGTTATACTTTAGAATTTGCTGACCATGTTGAAAGTGATGAAATTGTTTTAAATAATAATGGAATTGATCTTTATGTTAATACAATGATATTAAATAAATTAAGTGATATAAACATTGATTATATCGAAGATAAAAATGGTGCTGGATTTAAAATTAAAGCTAGCTTAAAAAAATCTAATGGTTGTGATTCTGGCTGTGGTTGTAGCCATTAGATAGGCTTTTATATTTTTCTTTTATGTTAGTTATATGTTTCATGAATATGTAAATTATTCAAATGATGAAAAAGCTTATTTATCCGGTGGCTTAGAAAGAGTTAGTAATTTTTTTCTGACCCAACAATTTTTTCCTAGAGATGAATTAGCAATGGCTTTAGGTATTTCTATTGCAACTTTACCAGATGAAGAACCTTATGCAAGAAGATTAATTATAGATAAAAATTTAGCACAATTATTTTTGGATGATAAGATTCCCCACTCATTTGGTATATTTAGAATGTTTGGTATGAAAATGCAGAGGGGAATTTACACACTGGATGATATAAGAAATGTACTTGAAGCTAAAGAATTGGATAAAATAATAAAACCTGAAGATTTGTTAAAAGACAGGTTATTATTTGATTATTATAAATCTAGTATAAGGGGTTTGGGAGGAATTACTGATTTTCATGATATTGGATATTATTATTTTAAAGAGATTAAGTCAAGACAAAATATATCTGATAAAGTTTATAGACTTATAGTAAGGGAAGAGAGATACAAAGATTCACTAAGTTTTGCAGAAGGAATTTAAATTAGAATAGAATTATTTCTTATGTTTTAGATTTTCAATGAATTCCTTTGATTCCATTGCTGCCATGCAACCTGCACCTGCAGCTGTTATAGCCTGCTGATATTTAAAATCGTGAACATCGCCTGCTGCAAATATTCCTTCAACAGAAGTTTTTATATTATCATGAACTACTATATAACTACTATTATCTAATTTTAATTGGTTTTTTAAAAATAAAGTATTTGGTGTATGACCTATTGCAACAAATGCTCCATCCACTTTTAATTCTGAGATTTTATTTGTTTTTAAATTTTTAAATTTTACAAATTCTAATTTATTTTCTCCAATAAATTCCTGTATTGCTGAATCAGCTAAGAATTTTATATTTTTAGTATTAAATGCCCTTTCCTGCAAGACTTTTTGAGCTTTTAATTCCCCATTTCTGTGAATTATTGTAACTGTTTTGCAAATTCCTGCCAAGTATAGTGCTTCTCTTAATGCTGTATCTCCAGCTCCTATAATAGCTACATCTTTATTACGGAAAAAGAATCCATCGCAGACAGCACAAGCTGAAACTCCTTTTCCAATTAATCTTTTTTCAGATTCGATATTTAACCATTTTGCAGAAGCTCCAGTAGCAATTATTACAGATTTAGCTTCAAATTCTTTATCATCTGTTTTTAATCTGAAAGGCTGTTTTTTAAAATCTACAGATATTACATCTTCATCAATAATTTTAACTCCAAATGATAAAGTATGTTCTCTCATTTTTTTCATTAATTCAGGTCCTTGGATTTTTCTAAAACCAGGAAAATCTTCTACATCTGTTGTTATCATTAATTGTCCACCTGGTTTTGACCCACCAATAATCAGAACATTTAAATTGGCTCTTACAGCATAAATAGCAGCAGTGTATCCAGCTGGGCCTGACCCTATAATTATTATATCATATTTATCCATAAATTTCAAAATAATTATTACTATTTAAAAGTTTATGTTTTAAAATCTGGAAACGCAAGGTTAATAAAAAAATGTAATTATATAATTATAAAAGAGGAAATTAATAATGATAATAAACTTACTATTATTTTTAATAATGTTATTTTTACTAATAAAAAGTGCAGAATATTCTATAACCTATTCTTCAAGGCTAGCAAGATCATTAAGGATGTCTGAGTTTTTAATAAGTTTTTTTATAGTTGCTGTAATTTCAGTATTTCCAGAAACAACTATTTCAATAGTTTCTTCTTTAAAAGGCGTGCCAGAACTTGGACTCGGAACTTTAATCGGTTCAAATATAACTGACTTAACTTTAGTGCTTGGAATTGTAGTTTTACTTTCCAAAAGGGATGGATTAACAATTCAAAGCAAGATATTAAGAAAAGATTTTGTTTACCTTATTTTATTATTACTTCCAGTTTTATTGGGTTTTGATGCTCATTTTTCGAGGATAGATGGTTTAATACTGATTATAAGCTGTATAATTTTCTTTATAAGTCTATATATAGAAGGGAGTAGATTTAAAAAAACAGATCATCAAAATAAATATATAAAGAACTCATTTTTGTTATTAATAAGCCTGGCTTTTTTATTGACTGCTGCTTATTATACTGTTGAATTTGGTGTTAAGTTTGCTGAAGATATAAATTTTCCTCCATTATTAATTGGGCTTGTAGTCTTTTCTATAGGCGTTTGTTTGCCTGAAATGCTTTTTTCTATAAAAGCAGTAAAAAGAAATCATAATACTTTAGCATTGGGTGATCTTCTTGGAACTGTGATAATTGATGCGACATTAATTATTGGTATATTAGCTTTAATTAATCCGTTTGATTTTGATCCATTATTAATTTATATAGCAGGATCTTTTATGTTTATTTCTGGATTATTAGTTATAATTTTTATAAAAACTGGCAGGCAGATAACAAAAAGAGAAGCAATTTATTTAATAGGTTTTTATATTCTTTATTTAATAGTAGAACTTTCGGCAAGAAATTTTTTACTATAATTTTCTAGTCTTATAATCTTTAAATTCTACATCCATAAAATCAGTCCTTATTCCTCCATCTATCACTGATCTGCCATAAGTAAAACCATCGTCTAAAGCTTCTAATATTAAGTCCCATTTTTTTTCTTTATTTTCTATATAAAGCTTAATAGTAATTGTATTGTCTTCATTATTCAATATTTGTGTTCTTAGACCAATCCATTCATTTTTTGGCAATAAGCCTGGATTTTTCTCCCTGTTATATTCTCCTTTGAAGATTTTTTTATAGGACATTAAATAATATTTTCCTTCTTCTTTTTTCTTTATTACTGCAGCACCATCTACTCTTATTCCTGCATAATAAGAATTATCCTGGTCTTCATAATGCATAAAAAGCAATAATCCATTTGATTCTTCTCTTTTTTTAGAGTTACTTAAATTATCTCTTATGATTTTAAAATAAACTTGTTGCTGAAAATTTTTCCACTTGCTTTTTGTTATTAATCTAAATATATTTTGTGGGTGGAATCCATTATCTGTATCTTCTGGATTATAATCATAATAAGAAATTCTCCATTTTGAATCTTTTTCGAGTTCTCCCTGAATTGTGGACATTATATTATTGTCTTTATTCAACAGGTATGCACCAGAATTAAGCCAAAACTTTTCATCTTTACTTTCTTTTATATTGCCTGCTTCTTCTTCTATTTCCCTTAATGCTTCTTCTTCTTTTGTTTCGTTATACCTAACCTTGCCACCTATAGCACAACACCAAACATCTAGAAAAGGAAATTCATTTTTCGCCCTTCTTGAAAATACAAACTTATTATTTTCTGTTTTTGCCATTATCAGAACTACTCTATGTAAGAATGATTTTTCTTTTGGTTCTTTTCTATTTCTAATAGCAATTATATTATCATTTTCATCAACTTCAGCTATTAATTCCTCCATAAAAAATCAGGATAAATTAATATATAAAGATTATTATTTTAAAATAGAAATGTTAATTAATAGAAAAATTTTGTTTAATTTAAAAAGAGGGAAAATGACAAGACTGGAATCTGCAAGTTCAATTAATACATTTAATACCTGTAAAAGAAAGTATTATTATTCTTATAAATTAAATCTTCCGAAAAGAGAAAGCATTGCAACATTAACAGGAAAAGCAGTACACACTACACTAGAAAGATTTTTTAAAATTGACATTACTAATATTAACAAATCTAATTATGAATTAGAATTAAAGCATTATTTACTTAATTTGTTTAATGTTACATGGTCTGAATCTTTAATTGAACTTTTAAAATTAGAAAATGATAAAGAAACTATAAGAAAATATTATACTGAATCCCTTTTTATGCTTCAAAATTTTTTAATTGATTTTATACAGGAATTAAAATCTCATAATATGGATTTTTCTGAAGCTTTTAATAAATTAAAACCTAAAACTGAGGTTTATCTTTCTTCTGATAAATACCAAGTTCAGGGTTATATTGATTGTATATTAAAAATGAATGACCAAATTTTTATAATAGATTATAAAACAAGTTCAAAGGATGTTTTATCTGATGATTATCTTTTACAATTATCAATATATAGTTTGTTATTTAATGAATCTTATGGGAAATTTCCAAATAAAGTCGGATTACATTTTTTGAGACACGGAACAAAAAAATTTATTGATGTCACTCCCGATATGGTTGCAAATGCTATTAAACAATGTGAATTAATACAAATAAACACTGAAAGTGATGATATAAAAAATTATGAAAAAAATCCCGGGTTTTATTGTAAATGGAGAAATGGGCAATGCAGCTTTTATGATATTTGTTTTGGTATTAAAAAATTAAATGATTTTGATAATTCTAATGATGTTGTAGATTTAGTACAGATTAAAAAAGAATAATCTTATTGTAACTCTAATCTCTCTACTAAACTCTTAAATTCGCTTAAAGGTGCGCGTTTTCCAGCTAATAATTCTTTATTATCTTTAACTCTATAAAAATCTCTTAGAGCCAATGTTGGATTTCGATTATTTTTGTTATAATTGGATAGTTCAGCGTATCTGTGTATTATGTTAATTCCTTCTGGAAGTTTTCCAAGAGGTGGAACATTTCTTATTAATTCTGAAATTTCTTTGTATCTTTCTGCAGTTTTTTCTAACTTTTCTAAACTATCTGTATCTAATTTTAATCCTTCTGTGAAAAAATATTCTGTATGTAATATTATTCTTACCATCTTAGTATTTACTATAAAGTAAATAAAAAATTTATAAACTTTCCTAAAAAATAAATTAATCCGCAATAGCACAGGCTCTTGTACAATTTAAGCCACAACAAGTTCCTATTTCACCTAAAATAGCTCCTCTTGGGCATTTACTTTTCCTGTTTATTTTTGGCTGTGCGTCATTTGAAGAATAAATTGTTAGACTAATGTTTGTGTTTTGATCAGAACCATAAGTATTATTTGATATATTTAGAGGAGCATAGCTATTAGAAGTTTTATATTCATTGTTCTTTTTTACATTATAACTTTCCATTTTCATTTCTTCTTTATCTTTATTGTTTCTTTAATTTTTCTTAAACTATTAATAATATTGGGCAATACATCTAAAACTTTTTCTATATCTTCTTTTGTTGTATCTTTTCCTAAGGTAAATCTAACACTATCGATGTTATCAGATTTATGCATTGCATTCAAGACATGACTTTCATTTTTTTCATTATTTGCACAAGCACTACCTATTGAAGCATAAATTTTGTATTCATTTAAGTAAAGAATAACTGCTTCAGCATCAACATCTTCAAAGCTAATATTAATATTGTTTGGCAGTCTTTTTGTTGGATGGCCGTTTAAACCTGAATTAGTGATTTGCGATACTATGCCATTAATTAATTGTTTCCTTAGTCTAGTTAATCTTTCAGTTTCTTCTAATCTTTTATATTGTGAAATTTCTAATGCTTTAGCAAATCCAACGATATTCATTACATTTTCAGTTCCGCTTCTTAAATTGTTTTCCTGTCCACCACCATGTAAAATTGGAACTAATTTGATATTGCTTTTGACGTATAATATGCCAATGCCTTTTGGTCCATAAATTTTACTTCCATTTAAACTCAGCATATCAACGCCTAATTTTTTTATTTCTAAATTACAGTATCCTGCAGCCTGACATGCATCTGTATGGAAATAAATATTATATTTTCTTGTTATTTTTGCTATTTCTTCTATTGGATTTATTGTCCCTATTTCATTATTTGCATACATAATTGAGACAAGGATTGTATTATCGCATATTGCAGATTCTACATCTTTAGGATTTACCATTCCAAATTTATCAACATCTAAATATGTAATTCTACAATTTTCGTATTTTTCCAAATATTCACAAGTCTTCAATACTGCCTGATGTTCTACTTTACTTGTTATTATGTGATTCCCTTTATTTTTCATTGATTTTGCAATACCTTTTAATGCTAAATTTATACTTTCAGTTCCTCCTGAAGTAAAGATTATTTCTTCTGGTTTACAATTAAAAATAGTTGCTATTGTCTCTCTTGATTTTTCTATAGCATTTTTAGCTTCCAAACCCTTAGAATGAATACTAGAAGGATTTCCATAATTTAAATCAAAATATTTTAACATTTCCTGTTTTACTTCATTATGAACACTTGTAGCTGCTGCATTATCCAAATAGATTTCTTTTTTCATTTTTGGTCATAACAAACCTCACAACCATTAAAATCTTTGTCTAATTTTTTATGTAATTCACAAACTACTCTTTCTTGTCTTGTTAAGTTTAATAATAATTGTATTTCTCTTATTGCGTCTAATTTGTTTCTTATTCTTTTTGAAGATTCATTGATTGCATCTTTTATTTTATTATTGAATGCTAATTCACTTGCTCTTTTATGGTTTAAATATTGAGTAACTGCTGATTTAGTTAATCCTAATTTGTTGGCTATTTCTACTTGTTTTAATCCTGATATTTTCATTGAACTTGTCAATTCTCTTCTTAAAGCAGGTATTATATACCATACTTCTAATTCTTGCGGTGTTTCCATATAGATTATAATAAGAAACGAGTTTAAATAGTTAACGGTGTTAACTTTCATGGAAAGTCTTAATAAATAGAGTTATTTTTTCTTTATGAGTAAAAAGAGCGAAGAATTTTTTGAATTAGCTTCTAAAAATCTAACAAATTGCAGAGAAAAAGAAATAATTCTCTTGGTTTATTAAAACTTATAAAATAGAAGACTTAAAGGCACTATTTGATAGCTTAATAATAATTCCGGTAAGCAATGAAAGAAAAAGTATACCCTTTGGTGATAATGATCTAAAAAATACACGTATATATTTATTATTAAATAGATCAAACCTTGCAAAATATAAATTGCAGATTGAGGCACCAAAAAAAACAATCTGGAATGTTGATGATATATTTAAAGCAAAGGTAACATTAGATAAGAAACCAGATTTTCCATATTTTTTTTATTGGGAATTAGTAAATTCAGATAAATTAAATAATTATAAAGGAAAAATTATAAACGACAATAAATTGATTTTTAATGTATCTGGTACAGGTGAAATTTTTGACATTAAAATTAATAATAGAATGATTCTAGGATATTATGATCTAAGCTGTGTTTTGGTGAAAGGTAGAAAAGCCAATACAAATATTCTCTATATAATAAAAAACAAATTAGATTCTCAGATTACTGTAGAAAGAAAATTTTTAATAAATGAAATACTAAAAGATAAGGAACCATTCAGAAGGTTAAGATTATGAAAATTTAATTTTGTAACCTATCTTATTATTATATCATGAATTTCACCATATTCAGGCTTTCTATTGCAGTCTAAACAGTAAAACATATAATTTGTTTTTCCTTCGTAACCTTCACCTGGATGTTTGCTTCCGAGTGGTGGAAAGTATATTGATAAGACCTTTGCTTCATTTTCACATTTGTAATGGAAAGGAATTAATTCTTTATTTTTTCTAGATTTTCTTTGAACAAAAATATCTTCTATTTGTTTATAATATAAAACAATATCATCTTCACAAAATAGAATATTTATAGAATTTCCCCAATGTCCTTTTTGCCAATTAGAATTTTTTCCATTAAATTTTTCTTCAATAAGTTTAGCAACAAGATCTTCACTCATAAAATAATTAATGATCTTATTTATTTATAAATATAATTGTAAATGAAAATAACTATTCTATCCCAAGCATTAATTTAACTTCTTCAGTTGGCTGCCATAAAG